>JARRQQ010000479.1:0-4097 GCA_037381725.1 Sedimentisphaerales bacterium | reverse complement strand
GCAAGACGCTCGAATCGAAATGATGGGGGGGCGGGGCACTGCTACCGAGTCTTGTGGGTTACGGTTTTCGCTTGAATCGGAACGAGCTTTTTGGTAGAATATACTCTATGAAAAAAGATATAGGATGGGTGGATTTGGGGATGAAAAAGACCGTTCTGACGCTGCTTTTCCTGTTGCCTGCGGCCTTGTCTCAAGCGGCCGTTACAACCGTGGACGATGACGGACCGGCCGACTTCGATAACATCCCGGCCGCTATCAATGCCTCCTCGCACGGCGACACGATCATCGTCAAACCCGGCACATACGACCAGAAGATCTCGTTCAACAGCCTGGCCATTACGCTAACCAGTGAGAATCCGGATGATCCGAACATCATCGAGGCGACCGTCATCACCACGGATTCAGGCTATAGCGTAAGGTTCGATTTTGCGGAGGGCAGCGACTCGGTCTTGACCGGGTTCACCATCACGGGCCAGGGAATCCATTGCTACGGAACTTCGCCTACCATAACAAAGAATGTCATCAAGGATTGCGGCGGCTACGGCATCTACGGAGAGAACGACGCCGCACCCACTATTTCACAAAATGAGATTATCGCCAGCCGATGGCAGGCAATCTACACGTGCCACGGTCTGATCACCGGCAACACAATTTCAGAAAACAACGGCGGCATCGCTTACTGTAACGGGCCGATAACCGACAACGTTATTTCAAATAACTCCAACACCGATTCAGGAAACGGCGGAGCGATACTCTTTTGCACGGGCTTGATCGCGCGTAACCTCCTGGCGAACAACTACGCGGTCTATCGGGGCGGTGCTTGCTACGAATGTGCCGGCGACATCATCGGCAACACGATCACCGGCAACAAAAGTGAGATCGCCGGCGGCGGAATATCCAACTGCCAGGGCCGGATCGCCAACAACCTCATCACCGGCAACGTCTCGGGCAACGGGGGCGGCCTCTTCGGCTGCACCCAAGTCTATAGCAACACCATTGTGGGCAACGTCGCCCAGACCAACGGCGGCGCCCTGGGCCAGTGCCCCGGCTACGTCACCAACAACGCCATCGCTTTCAACCAAGCCGGCTTCGTTGGCGGGATCTACGGGGCATCTGTCAATTCCTATAACGCCTTCTGGTCGAACGAAGGCGGGAACGTCGGAGGCGGCGCGGGTATCGGCGAGGGAGACGTGATCGCCGATCCGCTCTTCGTAGACGCCGGCTACCGGGATGACAACCAGACGCCCGATGAAAGCGACGAATTCTGGGTCAACGGAGATTACCATGTCCGATCCGGCGCGGGCCGATGGAGTCCCGAGGACAAGCGCTGGATCGCCGATTCGCAAACTAGCCCGTGCATCGACGCCGGCGATCCGGATTCGGACTGGACAGCGGAATTGTGGCCGCACGGAAGACGGATCAATATCGGTGCCTACGGCGGTACCGCCCAGGCGGGCATGTCGCTCTCGCCAGTCGGCACACCGGCGAACCTGAACCCGGACGTGAACGACGCGAACGACTGGATCGACTTCAGCGATATGGCTTTGCTCAGCGAGAAATGGCTCAGCCGCGAGGCTCCACTGATCCAGGACATCAATCGGGACGGCGTCGTTAACCTGGGGGACTACGCTATCCTCGTGAGCCACTGGCAGCCGGAACCGCCGGCTCCATTGCCCCCGACGCCAAACCCGATGACTTGGGAAACGGTTCCCTACGCCCTCTCGCCCTCGACCATCGCCATGACGGCCACGATGGCGGCACCCACAGACGACACCAGCGTCGAGTATTACTTCGAGTGCGTTACCGGCGGCGGGCATGACAGCGGCTGGCAGGCCGAGCCGACGTATACCGACACGGGTCTGACCGCCAATACAGTGTACTCCTACAGAGTCAAAGCCCGCAACAAAGGCAATTTGGTCGAGGCGGCTTATTCAGAGCCGGGTTCGGTCAGCACGCTGCCGGAAGATACCACACCGCCGACGCCCAATCCCGCGACGTGGGACGTCGAGCCTTACGTCGTTCCGCCGGCCTCGGTCCGAATGGTCGCGACGACCGCCTCCGATGTCAGTGGTGTGGAATACTACTTCGAATGCACCTCCAACCCGGCCTACAGCAGCGGCTGGCAAGATAGTCCCGTGTACCAGACGCCCACGCTGCCCAAAGGCTCCTATTATAGCTTCGTAACGCGGTCGCGCGACAAGTCGTCCAATCGAAACACGACGGGTAATTCCACCGAGGTCACATTAGATCTGGAGCCTCCGACCCCGAACCCGATGCAATGGGAATCCGAGCCGAGGGAAGTCTACCACGGAGGAGGCAGTTTTGACTACTGGGCCGAGATGACGGCGGTCGAAGCCACCGACCCCAGCGGCAGCGTCCAGTATTATTTCGAGTGCACCACCGAGTCGGGGTTCAGCAGCGGCTGGCAAAGCTCACGCTCATACGAGGTCAGAGTCGGCCGGCGCGGGCAGGTTCACCGTTTTCGTGTCAAGGCCCGCGACGCCTACGGCAACGTAACAGCCCCATCGCCCGTGCTGCCCGCGAACTAACCTACCGCCGCATTCAAATTCTCGAAGCATGGACAACAACGCACGCCGTTTGCAGTGTGCCCGGGAGAGCATATCGAACACGCGCCACACGGCGTCACTGCGAGGGAATTCTGAGGAGGCACGAAGAGAGAATTACGAGGTGGCGTGAGCTGGCCAGGCGGTTCCGCGCCGATCGATCTTGACCTCAACCGGCGCGGACACAACCTGCCAAAAATGTTTCAGATACATTTAGCGAGACGCACACACATATGTTGGCATCGCGCGTCCCAAAAATACCGGCAGCATTTACTCCATGCTGTTCGAATCCGAGTAAACGTACGGCTCGACGTCCGCGAGCTCGTTTTCCCTGGCCGCGTTCGCCCGGGACACTTCATCTTTCAATTGCTCGATGGCCGCAGGCACCTGTTCGCTCAAAGTGTCCGTACCGCGCTGCACGTCGTTCATTTGAGTCTGCAAATTCTCCTGGTTCTCCTTCACAGAGCTGATGGAGCTATCCAGGGCTTGCAGACCCTCTCGTGTCTTTTCCTGGAATGCAAGCTGGCCCTGGGCGCTCGTATCCATCATGCTGACCAGCTCGCGGATATTGCCCTGAAGGACGTCCTGCAACTTGAGCAGATCGCTGCTAAGCGTGTTCATATTGGCGGCCACCTGCTCGATGTTCTGCTGGAGGGTCCCCATCGTGGTCTGCCATTCTTGCCGGTTCTGCTCGATCACCGTCGAGGTGTCGGCCAGTTGCTGGCTGTTGCTCTGAACCGAGCGGGTCAGGTTGGCCTGCTCGTCCGTGACGGCGGTCATACCAGCGTACAGCTTCGCCTGCTCGTCCGCGACCGAAGCCACGTCGGCGGCAACCTTCTTCGTGTCGCTCTGAACAGCTTCGATCCCCGCCACCAGATCGCCGTGGTTCTGCTCGATCGCGGTCATCCTCGCGGTGATCTGACGCGCGTTGTCCTGGACCATTTTTTGGAGCTTGACCTGGGCCTCGCCGACGGCAAGGGCGTGGACGTCCACGTTACTGATGTCCTTTTGCAGGGCTTCGATCTTTGCGGTCAGCTCTTTCTGATTCTGCTCGATGACCGCCGCGACGGCCTTGAGCTGCTGGACGTTGACCTTGGCCATGGTCTCCAGGTGAATCTGCTTGCTCTCGATTCTCGCTGTTTCTTCACCGCATCCGGCTATGCCGAGCATCACGGCGACGATCACAACCGCCAAAACGCTTCTGGTGATGGGTCCGTTAAGGTGAATCGCATTGGATTTCTTCATTCTTGACTCCTTTCTACGTTCAATCACATCCCATGTTCCTGTTAACAGACTTTTACCTTATTGGAGTTATCGGCAGATCAAGTATTGGTCCTTTAGTTTTTATAGGACGAAATGACAAATTTGCAGAATAACGAATTCCCCGAGGAAAGCCAAGAAAGGAAAACCCTTCCTCCGGCGAGCCGCCCGCAGATCCGGTACACGACCTCTAAAGGACAGGTCTCAATACACATCACCCTTCCGACGCGGCCTACGGCGTATGTTATCGGCGACCCATGCCCATAGAATCCA
>JARRQQ010000478.1:0-4120 GCA_037381725.1 Sedimentisphaerales bacterium | reverse complement strand
GGCGGTGTAGGGTAAATGGGTGGAGGACGCGGCCACGCATCGGGCGCGTCGTGCACTCAGAGTGAGCGTCGCACCGGTCAGAACGGCGTCTCTGAGAAACGCACGACGAGTTTTCCCCATTGTTGGGCCCTGTGGATACATGCCTTCTCCTCAACAATTCACCTATTTGAGTTGGACAACAGAGTGCTACTCACTCAAAATCAAATACACAGAGCTTGACTGTCGGTTGTAGAACGAATATACTGGTTCATGAGCTCGAATTCCAGGATTGGCAAAATTGTAGCTACTTATGATGAACGAGCAAAGAGAATTCCTCCCGTTAAGAACAAGGACTCCCAGGAGGCCAGGCCGAACCCACTTTACGGCGTTCACGCTGATTGAGTTGCTGGTCGTCATCGCGGTGATCGCGGTTCTCCTGGCGATTCTGCTACCGGCGCTGCACGGAGCGAAAGAACAGGCCAAGAAAGTGATCTGCTCGAATAATCTCAGGCAAATCGCCACCAGCCTGATCATGTATGGCAACGACAATGACGCCAAGCTGCCTCTCAATGGGGCGGGAAACTGGCTGTGGGACATCGCCTACAGCACGACCGATTACATCATCGCCACCGGCGGCGACAAGCATACGTTCTATTGCCCCGCCGACCCGACCAAGACGGCGGACATGATGAATCTCTGGCAGTTCAGTCAGAGCGCCTCGCCGGAAGCCAAGCCTGGAGATATCGCGGAACCAACGACGAATCGAGATCAGCAGTTTCGCGTGACGGGCTATTTCTGGATGATGGACACGCAAGCCGGGCGGTCCTATCAGCCGGAGGGGACGCCCGAAAAGAAATGGGTCACGACGCTCAACTGCAAGAAGCCGGTCGAGACGGAGCTTGTGCTGGACGCGACGCTGAGCACCACCGGCGATCCGCAAACCGCCAGCTTTGTTGAAGTCCAGGGCGGAACCTGGAGCCGGTGGCAAATCTTCGACCGCACCAATCATCTAAGACAAGGCGACAGGCCCGCCGGGGCCAACATTATCTTCGTTGACGGTCATCTCGACTGGCGGCCATTCGAGGAAATGGAAGTCCGAGTCTCCCCCCCGTATCACTGGTGGTAGAGACGTGAATGGAAAGGATTGATTATGAAACTGTGCCTGCTCTCGCTACCCGTCATGTTTCTCTCTTTGGGTTGCGCCACCTCGTATAACGTGGTCGTCAACGGTTATTCCTCAACCGGCAAGAACGTTGAGATTCCGCAGGGCGCCTCGATCTCCGTCGTCACGGACAGCAACGTGCCCAATCCAATTCTCGAAAGGGAAGTCGCGACGAAGATCGACAGGCTCCTTCGCGACGACGGCTACAGCACCGAGGCGGCCACGCCCGACTATTACCTGCTCTTCGATTTCGGAATCAACGGGGGACAAGTCGTCACCGATATCGTTCCTATCCACCATCCTGGCTTCTATTATCCGTACCGCCATCCGTACTTTCGCTGGTACGGCTACACCACATACGTGCCCTATTCCGAAGTTGTCTATATGCGCTGGCTCTCGCTCAAGCTGATCGACGGTAAGGACTACCGGGCCTCCGAGAGTGCCGAGCCTTTGTGGATAGGCGACGTCGCCAGCGCCGGGATGAACTCCGATCTGCGCCAGGTCATCAACTACATGCTCATCGCCGCGTTCGACCACTTCGGCCAGGACACGCAAAGGCAAATCGTCGAGACGATCCCCGCCAACGACCAGCGTGTCTTGTGGCTCGAACAACCTTAGAAATCCAAAGGTGGCTCCAACCGCTGGCAAATCGACGCTCTTTGTGGTATAATAGAGGCAGTAAAGCGTATTCGATAAGTCGGTGTGAATCTCGATTGATAGCGAAGGTGGAGCGGCCATGCGTTTTGGAGCCCGTTATCTGATAATTGTGCTTTCGGTCTCTTCTCTTGTTGTGGGCGGAGATGGCGAACCGGCCTGGAAGAATCGGATTGAATACCCGTCGGAACCGTTTCAAAGCTGGACCTCGCCGCCGTACGTCAAGTTCACAATCATCACCAAACAAGGATTCGATCCGAACACGGTCTATTACCAGGACTGTCAGAAATACGAGTACCATTACGATTTCGCGCTTGAGTGGCTCGAACCTTTTATCGGCATGACCGTGGAGGAATTCGACGAGGCCACGCTCCACGAGGCGGGTCAGCAAGCTGTGCTGGGCGCGGTGATTCTGGCCCCCTGGTCGGACCCTCCGCTCAACGAGTACGGCATACAGTTCGTTCGAAATGATCCGTATTCCCGTGAAGAGGTCGTTCGTCTGTTCAATGTCGTCAAGGCATCCGTGATTGCCGAACCCAACGTCACGGCTTACTACTTTCCGACCTACGAACAGTACGCGGTGGCCCGGCAGAACAGCGACTGGTTCGAGAGCCGGGGCATACCTACCGGCTCGACCGCTCAATGGGCCGAGGGCAACGCGAGCTACTCGGACGGCTGGGCCTTGGGCACGCTGAAGTTCTTTGCCGGCGACCAAATCCAGGCGGCCTTCATCGCCGGGGACTTGCTATCTGAGGATATTGTGCTATCCGACGGCATGCCGGCCGAGATTCCGTCCGTGGCCGGGGTTATCAGCCTGATGCCCTCGACGCCGAACTCCCACGTAGCGATCCTCGCTCGCTCGCAAGGCGTCCCGTTCGTCTATCTGGCCGTCGAGCAGGACGCCGCTCGGGCGCGGTGGCTGGTCGGCCGCAGCGTTTACTTAGCCGTCACTAGCGAATATGGCCCGTCGGCGGCGGTCAAGCTGCTCGACGTGGAAAGCCTCAGCGAGCAGGAAAAGGCGTCGATTCTCGCGCTCAAGGAAACGAAGCCTCTGTCAATCCGGCCGATGAAACCCTGGGGACGACTTTGGGCCGATACGAGCGATTTACAGCCGGCTGACATTTGCTTCGTCGGAGGCAAAGCGGCGAACTTCGGCATCTTGCGCCAGGCGATTCCCAACAATTCGCCTGCCGCGATGGCTTTCTCTTTCGATCTCTGGAACACCTTTCTCGATCAATCTCTGCCTGACCTGGCCCCAATCGTCCTGGCCCCGGGCGGGCACATGCTCTTCTGGGCGGACGGCGACCCGGAACAAGGGCCTTTCCATACGAGCTTCAAGCTGAGCCGCTCAGGAGAGGACGTGGGCCTGTTCGATGCGGACGGCCGAACGTTGATCGACGGCCTGAGCTTCGGACCCCAGCAGACGGACGTCTCGTATGGGCGATCCATCGACGGCGGAGGACAATGGCAATTCTTCGAAGATCCCTCGCCCGGCGCGCCGAACTCCCAAGGCAGCGAAACGGCAGGGCTGGTGATTAACGAATTCATGGCCGACAGCGAAACGACCATCGAGGACCCGGCCGAGCCCGGCGAATATCCCGACTGGATCGAGCTGTACAACGGCTCGGGCGAGACGGCGATCCTGAGCGGGATGTTCCTGACGGACGATCTAAACGACCCGACGAAATGGCAGATTCGCCCGCCCGTTATGGGAGGCACGCTTCGCCGGGAGATCAGCCTGCGCCTATCGCAATACACACGGTATCCCCCGGCGGATATGCAAGGTTTGTCGCAGGATTTGGCGGCCATTCGCAATCTCTTCGAGAACCCAAACGTCACACGGTTCGATCCGGCGCTACAGGCCGGCGTCGTCGATGCGCTGCAAGATTTTGGCTTCGATCCCGGTCAGAAAATCCGGTTTCGCAGCTCGACCAACGTCGAGGACAGCGAGCAATTCACCGGCGCGGGGCTGTACGAAAGCTACAGTGGCTGCCTGGCCGACGACCTCGATCAGGACGACAGCGGCCCGTGCGCCTGCGACGCCTCCGATCAAGATGAACGGGGTGTCTTCCAGGCCATCCGCAAAGCCTTCGCCAGTTTCTACAATGACAGCGCCTTCCTGGAGCGGCTCAAATGGGGCATCAACGAGGCGGACGTAGGCATGGCCTTGCTCGTTCACCATTCGTTCCCCGATGAAATCGAGCTGGCCAATGGCGTCGCCACATTGGACAAGTCCGACAGCTCGAACTGGTCGGCGGATATCGTCTCACAGAAAGGTGCCCTGTCGGTCACCAATCCGCCGGCCGACGCCGTCCCCGAGCAGGT
>JARRQQ010000477.1:0-4135 GCA_037381725.1 Sedimentisphaerales bacterium | reverse complement strand
TGCGTCCAATTTTCACCGCTACGCTTGAATATATAAGCAGCGCCGGCGTCCTGCCCTGCTGTATCGTCTCCCATCGCGCCAATAATAGCATAATCCCCGTTGAGGGATACTGAGCGTCCAAACTCATCTCCGGACCTCGGTACAGGAGCACTAAGTTTGGCCTTTCGGGTCCAACTTGAGCCGTCACGCTTGAAGATATACGCGGCGCCAGAATCCGATTGACTACTATCCTGAGGACACGCTCCCACGATGGCATAGCCTCCGTTGATTGAGACCGAAGCGCCAAAACAATCATCTCTCAATGCCTCCGGGTCTTTCAGTTTAGCTTGTTCTGTCCAAGATGTTCCATCACGTTTGAATACGTAGGCAGAACCAGAGGCACGACCGTTATCATCATCACCGTATGCCCCAATGATCGCATAGTCCCCGTTAATGCACACCGCACAGCCAAAGTGATCACCATTTGCTCTGTCCGATGCGACAAATCCACGCTTTCTCCAGCCTGAAACCGTACGATGAAATATATAGACAGAGCCTGACCTGACATTCTCGAACCTATCGCCCTCGATTCCAACAATTGCATCGTTCCCGCTGATAGATACGGAACACCCAAAGTAATCGTCCTTTTCAACGGGTTCAACGGGATATAAGTGAGAGTGAGTCAGCTTGGGTTGCTGCTGTATCCAGCCATCATCACTATGCTCAAAGATGTAGGCTGAACCGCGCCCGTTGTTGTCATAGGGCGCCCCGACAATGGCGTAGTTGTCGCTAATTGAGACTGTTTCGCCAAAACAAGCTTCGGGCTGACCATCGAAAGCGACGAGCTTAGCCGGGTAGATAGTATTGTCATCTTGCGGCAAGGGTGTGATGGTGAAGTTTTCGTCACTGTAGTCATATTCGGAAGAATTGAAGATCGAAGTGACTTTGATTTTGTAATCCGAACTTGGGGTCTGGTTCTCAGGGATACTCCAATCATAGGACCCGCCATAGAAGTGCCCGCCGTTACTGTTAGCTGTTTCACCGATAATCAAGTGATCGAGACTTCCGCCCTTGTATAGTTCGATCTTGACTTGAAAGCCGACATAGCTGCTCGAAATCCAGGTGATCGTGTGGGTCGTTCCAGACTGCCAGGTTTCGCCACCATTAGGACGACAAGCGGAGATCGGTGCTGTCTCCACGACTAATTCGGCACGAAAAAGGGTAATCGAAGGATTGGACAGTAGCCTTGCTGAAGGAGGTAAGTCGCAAGCTCCCCTAAATTCGATTTCACCCATTCCCGCCAAGGGATATGGATCACCTTCATGCAAAACAAAGTCAAGATAAAATGGTCCGGATAGCGGATCTGTATTTTTATCCCAGGACCCCATAGTCTCTGTTATGTACGGGAGTACGTACTTTGGGGATGCGTTATTTACCGTATAAATCCCCCAATCCGCATCCCCTTCAAGTTCGATACTCAGCTTTGTTACGAGTACTTGCTGCTGGCCAAAATCATACGACCCCTCAATGGTTTTGCCGAAAATTTCTTTCCCAACCAATCCGTCCAAAGGCTTGCGAATAGTACCGCCCGACGCGCAAATTGGGCACAAAAACAGCATGGATAGAACAAGCAGCTTGATCGAAACCCCCTGTTGAAAAACGTCGCCCGGCTCAACGCTGAAACACACTTTCTTTGACATGGTTCTCTCCTTCTAAAAGAGTTTCTTAAATGCCTGGTTGCGACCGTTTTCAAGATTCTTAAAGATCTGTCTTTCCAACGATTCTTCAACAATGTCTTATCATGTCGTTTGTTGCTGTCTCAAAAACCGTGAAATCCGTACAATCTGTGTCAAGAGAATAGCAATCGGCGTTCAGTCATGGCAAAAATCTCTATAAAACGCACAAAAACTCCGCCTGCAAGGCCTCATTCTTGTCGTTTTGCTACAATTCTGACCCAAAATCTACCGTGGTCACTACGTGTTTTCCTTGACTTGCCCCTTTTTCCTCCAGAAGAGCATCCTTCGCCAAAACAAAGTCAATGGTCCTACACCCGCGATTGAGAAAAATCAAACCCATCGTCATACTTCAGCGACCGCATCTTTGTCTGCAGCCAATTGTGGCCCTGCGCATGTTTGAGGACATTATCCTTGAGTTGCTTCAGAGAGTCCGGACTGGGTTTGAGTTTCTCAGGGTCGATGGCCGGGAGCGTCTTGAGGGCCTTGTCGAGCTTGGTCTCCCCGGACTCCCACGGCAATCGCTTTTCCTTGAGTGCCCCCAGCCGGAGATTGTACATGCCGATGAAAGCGCCGATCCGCATGTATGGCAATGCCAGCATACCTCCTTCGCTCGGTATGCTCAGCCCGACAGCCTCCGCCGCCGCATCGAGGATCGCCTTAACCGCCAGAACCATCCGGATATTCTGCTCGGCCGTATCCAGTCGGTCTCTTAGTTCGGTCGCCACTGTTTTTATGGACTTCTTTGGCTTGTCATCGTGGTCGATTAACCCCAGGAGATATTCTGAGTCCCGAGCGACAAATTCGCTGGCCTTTGGGGGTCCGTCATAATAGCCATTCTCGTCTACCCAGACTCCGGTGTAATCCTCCAGGACGGCATAGACGTGCTTGAAACGTCCGTCCTCATCGGCAAACATGTATTGATGATACTTGTTTGCGTAATCCTTCCATTCCGGCAGTTCCTCACAATCGTAGAGCCGCTCACCCGTGACGAAGAGCATATCCATAAGCTTCACGGTCTCCTTTTCCGAGAGCCGACCGGCCTTCCACTTAGCCAGGAGCGGCTCAGCCTCCTTTGCATCCTCCTTGTGGAAGGCCGTCGGCAGTTTACCGCTGATGTAGAGGCGGCGAATGTCGTCAATGGCCTGCTTCAAGACGGCCTTGTATTTTTCCGGGACGGCGGAGGCGAAATCTTCAGTGCATTCCACGTCGGGACAGATTTCGTCTATCTCGTCTCTGGTCTCCGGCGGCGCGATGGCATAGAACCGCTCCTCGATCACATATCCCAGACTGTACTCAAATACCAGCTTCTTCTGCGTTTGAGCGGTTATGATATCTTCGTATTGCTTTCGCGTAACGATCCGGGGACCGGACGACTCGAACAACTCGACGGTCCGGCGTTTGCTGGCGTCCCGAAATATACCATCAAGATAGGCGATATGCAAACCGGCGTCCACGCACGCCCATTCCCCCAAGATATGTCCAAAGTGAAAGCCCACGCCCAATGCTATGAACATATTGTAATCCCGAATGTCAGCCCCTTGCATCGGAGTGCTCCGGATAGTGTCGATATCGGCTTCTGTGAGGAAGGATTCTCGATAGAGATAATCATCAACCATATCCTGTAAAATGAGCTTGCCCGCCTCCCAGCCGGTTAATCCTTTCGCCAGGAGCCTGTTGATCGCCTCCTTTGTCAATCTGCGTGCCATAAACTACCTCCGTGACTTGACAACAGCCTCGATCTTTTCCAGTCGTGCCTCCAGTTCGGTCTGCTCAATCGCTTTGAGCATGGACTGAAGAATCGCCTGCTCCAATTTGGCCTGAGATTCGTCAATTTCACCTGCCTTGTACCGTTCCAAGACTGAGCGGAGTTGGTCAGCCACTTCTCTGCTGTCCAGTTTTATGCCTGTTTTGTTTCTCGCGCCGGTCGATACGTATTCTGATTTCAGTTCGCCAAAGTACCGAAGCTGGAGATCCATCAACTTTTCGGTGCTCACGTTTGAGAGATCTCGACCGCCTATTTCCTTCTGAATGGCTTTGAGTTGATCGCCGAGAAGCCTGATCCTGCCTTCTTTGAGCACGAAATACTCTTCTTGGAGGGCTTCCAGTTCCATTGCCCTGGCCTGTGACACTGCATCCTGCAACTCCTGGTTCCAGTTGGTCAATGTACTTGTAGAGACTCGCAATTCCCCGGCTATCCTGGCGTAGCTGTACCCCTTCGCCCTCAAATGGATGAACCGGGATTTCTGCTCTTCTTTGCCCAGCTCCTCCGCCGTGTCCTCGTTGTCAATATCATCCGTATCAAAGTTTTCGGACACGTCAACGTCATTTATGGTGGCTGTTTCCATCAGTCATTCTCCTTAGTGTGCGTGTGCACGAGCGCTTTGATTGCCGCTTTGATATGCTCTGGTAGCTCCGGCCAT
>JARRQQ010000476.1:0-4138 GCA_037381725.1 Sedimentisphaerales bacterium | reverse complement strand
CAGACCCTGGATGGCTAGGATGTTAGTGCCTTGCCGCAGATTGGCAAGAAAGGCCGAGACGTCGATGCTCTCAGGCTCGACGGCCAGGGCGTCCGAGCGGCTGGCGGTGGCGTGGGAATTCCAGGCGGGTGTCCCGCTGAAATTCTGCCTGGCGATCTCGACGCCGTTGAGCCAGGCGATAAAGCCATCGTCGTACCTGATCCTGAGCGACATGAAGTTGAGTTCGTCGAAGCTGGTTCTCAGCGTGAAGGGGATGCGAATATAGCAAGAAGTATTCCGGGCGTACATCTGGCTTTCGACGTCCAGGCTAATGAAGCTGTCGTAACCGGAGCTTCGCTCGTATCCCACCCCACCAGGGCTGCCGATGCAAGGGGACCAGAACGAGTCGCCGAAGGTGCCGCCACCTTTCCAGTTATCGTTGATCGAACCGGTTGGGACGAGCGCGCGCTTATCGGCGTCTTCAGCCACAAAGGTGGTATTGCTGCCGTCGCCCTGCGACCCAGTGCTCTGCCTGGGGTCGGAGCCGTCGAGGGTGTACCATATCGTTCCGGTCGGGGAGGTCATCGAGACCGGGTCGCGCGTCGAGATTGGTCGGCCGTGCAGATATGAGCTATTAAGGTGGAAGGCGGGAGCCTCGACGCTCGGGTACCAGCCTCGGGATTTGAGCTGGTTCAGGACGATGGACGTTCGCTGCGGGAAATACGTGTTAAGCAGCCAGTTACGCTCACGGACCCACTCCACATCGCGCGTGTAGGGCGTGAAACGATGGTTGTCGCCCCAGCGTGCCGATTCACCGACGACGGCACGGTCAACGTCATCGAGCCGGACCTGGTACAAAGCGGCGGCGCCGGCCGGCGTAAGGACTCCGTCGTTGAAGAGATGCCGATGGACGTGGTCCGCAAAGAGCATGCGATACTCGGCATTGTCCATGAGTCTGCGATGGAGACCGGTGGGCCCACCCGCGTCGTTCCTGCCGGTGGCGTTGTCGCTAAGCCCCTCCATTACGTGCTCGGCGTCCCAGCTATGGTATCGCCATCGGCCGTCAGCCTCGGCGCGATTGCACGTGGCGTACCAGTTATGCATCGCCCAGTCGGTGTTGCCAACGTAATAGTTCGTGATCATGTAGTCAATTAGGTTCGGGATATCGACAAGCTGTTGCATGGATTGGTATTGCTCGTCGGACCGCAAGCCCGCGTTGGCCAGGCTTATCATCGCGTTGTAAGCCGAGGCCGACCCGCTAACCACGGTTCCCGACGTGTGCTTGAGGACGTCATAGTCGTCGTCTCGCCCCCCGAAATAGGAAGCCGCGAAGTGCTCGTCGGGTCGTTCGTGAAGCCAGTACAGTCCCCAATAGAGGCCGTTGAGATACAGATGAACGTGCCTGCCGTGTGTCCCGTAGCCGCCCATAGCGTTTTGGATATCCGAGACGAATTGGTCCCGCGTGTACTGGGCGACGTCACGTTGGCCGAGGCCCGGCCTGCTGATACCGACTCCGCCGCCATACGCCCAACTGTTGTTCATGCGGGCATCCAGAACGAGCGTATCGAATTCATCCGTCGCGTCATCACCGAAGACCGGGAATTTGAGCTTCGCCGGGCCGTACCGGCTCATGAATTTCAGACGCATGGACAACTTGTCCATCTTCCAGGGACTCGTGCTGGTACCGCCGGCCAAACGAACGCCCGCATCGATCTGAAATTGCTCCGACGTATGCGGGTCGAAGTACTCAACCGAGACGGCCCGTTCCGCCAAATCCCCGGCGGTATCCTCCCATGATGGATGGGCATATATTCCTCCGACTGCGGGATTCGAGGTGCTGTCGAACCAATCCGCTGTGCCCATTACCAGGGACATCGTTGGTACCGCCTTGAGATCGTTCTTGATACTGTCGCGATAAGCGGAGTTGTTGATCACTTGCGGATCCATCTCATAATCGGCTCCGGCGTGTCCCCACGTGTTGGGGAACCCGGCGCCCGTCTGCCGGATAATGTCGTCGAGAAAGATGTAGGTTTGGGTCTCCACAGCCGAGGCAACGCCTGCCTTGACGGCCACGGCCCGCACAGTCGTGGTGGTGGTGATGGGAATAGGCCCCCTGTAGACCACGCCGGCCACGGCGCCGCGTAAACCATCTCCGTATGGGTTGGAGCCATCGAGGGTGTAGAATATGATGGCGTCCTCCGTTTCCGTGGCGATGGTGAGGGAGAACGGCTCGTCATAAAAACCGCGCGTGTGGCTGAACTCGACCTTCGAGCTCTCCCCCAAATTCGCCTGCACGCGACCGGGGAGAAAAGCGGTGATTAGAAAGGCGCATACGAAAGGGCTTATATGTTTAACCATGACTCGCTTGTTTCCGAAAGGGGGGCTATTATCCAGGCCTGTCTTGTCGCTTTGTTCCGCCGGACACGGCTTGCGCCGCCCGCCAGTTGGCTTGACGCCCGTTCTTGATCTCTTGGAAAAGGGCTTCGATATCATAAGAATTGATGGCTCCGTCTCCCTTTTTTATGTCGCCAAGGCAATAATTTTCGGGCGATTTCGCGCTTTCGGCCAGATTGCTCAGCATGATGTCGAAATCCAGCTCGTCAACAATGCCGTCGGCGTTCAAGTCATACCAGAAGATATTGTCGGATTCGTCTGTCTCACTGACGTTCCAGGCCAGGCCGTATCGTTGGCTCAAAGCGGATTGCTGCGGATTCTCTTCATCGCTGAAAGAAAGGACAATCCTATAGCGTTGATAGCCCTGATCGGCAACGGCGTGAATGTGCTCGACGTTATCGACGGCGCTATCGCTGTAATCGAGCCGGTAATCGTTGTCGTGGTTGGATGGATCAATCGCCCAAAGCTCAAGCCGAAGGTTGCTGTCTCTTTCGGGCGCCGGCTCGAAGGGGAAGGTGCTGTTATAGTGCCTGTTCCACACGAGCGTCACCGTGATCGAAGATTGGCCTGGGTCTGAGATCGTGAATTCGTAACTGTTTTCTGCTGTACCGGCGTCGCCGGACGTCTCCTGCGGGACCTTATCCAGCAGGTTCAAATCCCAGCCCGTCGTAGGAACGTCGCCCGGCTTGTAGAGTCCCGCTACCAGGTTCTCGTAGGCGCCGACGGTATTTAGCATGCCCGCCCCCTGAACGTAGTCGAGCGGCGCGGTGTGGTCGTCGTTAGTGGCAAGCCAGCCCTTGTGCCAGTAGGGCAGCTTGATCGCCGAATTCATGAGGATCGCTTTGACGACACAGTTTCCGCCGTCCGGCGAGACCGCTGGGCTCAGGTCGGCGTCTTCCTTGGCCTTTTGCACAAGCAATCCGGCAGCTCCGGCGACAATAGGTGTGGCGTAGCTGGACCAGTTGCCGGTCGGTTCGTAACGGTTAGGCTCGTTGACCTCCGCAGCCAGGCAGTTGCCGGGAGCGACGAGGTCGGGTTTGCATCGTCCGTTGCCTGTCGGTCCCGGGCTGGAATGTTCGGGATAAGCCAAGGCGAAGTGGGCCAGACCCGTGACCAGGTCTTGCGTGTTCACGGAATCGACGACGCCGACGCCGATAACGTTGGCACCGGCGGCGGGGTAAAGGACGGGATTGTGCGCATCGGCCCCATTGCCTATGCTAGCGACGACGATGATGCCGTACGAATCGGCCAGTGATTCCATGCCTCTTGTCCAGGGGCACTCAAACTCCGTGCCGAAGCTGGCCGTGAGGATATCGGCGTCCGGCGGTGCCTGGGGATATACGTGCTTGAGCACGAAGTCCCAGAATTCATGAATCTCAGCCTGGGCGCGCGGCGCCGCTCCTTCGTAGTAGAAGGGGCCCATGTCGGGATGAAATGCGTTCGGGTCTTCCCCGAGGAGGATCGAGCAGATGGCGGTCGAGTGCGGCGAGACGCCCCAGGAGGGGGTCTCGGGGTATTGAAATGTTAAGTCACTGGTGTGAAAGCAGTTATGTCGGATGTCGGGGCGGTAATCGTTCTGGGGTTCATCATCGACGTAGGTGAAGCTTCGGCAAAGCACGCCGAACTTGACGCCGGCTCCCGTCAGATTGGGATCGGCTTGGCGCAAGGCGTAAATCCCTGTCCATCCAAGCCCCTGTGGTTGGAGAACGTCCTCCGCTCGGAGGTTCTCGACTCCGGCACCCAGGGCAACAGGGCCAAAGGTGAC
>JARRQQ010000475.1:0-4139 GCA_037381725.1 Sedimentisphaerales bacterium | reverse complement strand
CTCCGTCAACGCCATCAAATCCCCATTTGTTCTGTCAACGGCACTCAACAACGTACCTCTATTGAGCCATCATAGCGTTCGACATCTAGGCTTATGATACATATCATTATAATTTCAATCAATACTAAAATTACGAAATATTCAGAAAATATTGACGAGTGATGGAAATATGATAGCTATGAGGGGAATAGCTGGCTTCTGAGACTACCCCGAGAATACCTTCTGTGCCTGACTTGCAAGCGGCCACAATTGCAGGTTGGCCACTCATGCTCTGATTTCATCAGTGATTGTGTCGGCTGACGGCTTCTCAGCGTCAAACCGTCATGTGAAGGAGATACGGCGACCAGCGGCGATAAAGCAGTCAGTCGTTCTAGGACACCTCAGAATTTCGGCGATCGGCCAAGGCCCCATTCCGTGTTGGGTTCGGGGCCTATTTCCAAGACTAGCTTTCCTTCCTTGAGCAGTTCGCTCGCAGGAAACCAGAAAGTGTCGAGTCGCTCTCCGTTGAGCGTCACACGCTGCACATATTTGTTCTTACGAGATGCATGCGGGGCTTCAACTGCAAAGCTTTCGCCTCGACCGTGTCTTTTGCCCACATGAGGTGTCTATGTCGCAATGTGTCGGCCATGGTTACTCAGCAATTCGCTCCGTGCATTGAATCTGGAGGCAATAGAGAATTCCCATGAAAAACTTGCTCTTTGGCGAAGAATGGATGTCCACCTCTGTGTGATTACAGGAGAATTTTTCTCTGTGAAGACATTCTAGTGTCAGACTGTCACCGTCTCTTGGCGGTGCTTTTCGGCTCCGGAAAGAGGTGACCCCGAGCGTGCTCTGTCGCTCTTCAAAATCTTTCATTTGCGACAATTTTGCTCGGCATTATTTCACTCTTTCTGGTTTATCCCAGGCTTTGCAGAGGTCGACCAGATTCTGCCGAGACTCCTACGTACAGAGGTGAGCGTCACCAAGTTTGAGGCGGCGGCCTTCATCATCTCAGATGAGCAGTAGTACTGCCTCCTCATGGTGAGCTTGTTTCTTGGACAGCGCACCAAGTTCGTGTACATATTCCACTGTATGTGGATGTTCGGAGCCGAATTCATACTGTCTTCCATCACACCGTATGCCGAAGCTTTTTATTCCTCGAATGGCGTTCTTAAAGACGACCTCAGAGAAGAATTGCTTCAATCCTATCCAATTTCAGAGTAGGATATAGCTATAGTCATGAACGAAACTCATGCGAATATTGTTGATACCTTATGAGGCGGCATTCACCACCAGGAATGACTCGGCCATGAAGAAGATGAAAGGAACTCTGATGAACAGACAACGAACGTTCGCTTTCTCAGTGGCTATGGCTTTGGTGGTTAGGTCGATGACGGTTTCGGGAACGGAAATGATTCCGTTTGCCGCGGCCCTGGACGAGGCATCCATCTCGGTCGAAAGGCTCGATGATATTCTGGAGTACGCACTTCTCATAGGCAATGGGGACATCAACGGACTGATCTACACGGATTCGGGGAATGTTGAGATCGTGTTGACGAAGAACGACGTGTGGGATGCGCGCCTCGATACAGCGCTCGATCCACCGTTGCCCACACTTTCGCGCATTAAGAAGCTGGCCCGCGGCACGTGGACAGATCGCGGGCTGATCTTGCCACAAGGTTCCACCTGGGAGGGGCCGGACAGCTACCACGCCCACCCCTATCCATGCCCAAGAGCGTGCGCCCGCTTGGTCCTGGGAACGCGCGCCGAGCAGCCGCATTGGCGCAACGTCCGAGCCCAAGGCAGGCTCAATAATTGGGAGTCCCGAGCGGGCGTCGCCGTTATGACCATTGCAGGGAGCGCGGGCGTCTCAAACGGCTGGCAATGTGAGCCTTTTGAGTTTTCGACCGATGATTATCACAAGATGCGTCTGACTCTTTCCGGCTCGGCCAACGCTAAGTTCTACGTGGACGTGATGGACCCTGCGGGAAATGTCGTCTTTGCTACAAAATGGCAAGAGACGCTGATTGAAACACAGACACCTCTTTTCTCACTGCCCTCCGAAAAGAACGTGGCCAGCGTGATCCTCTACACGTTGACCACAGACGGCAAGCAGGCGGAGAACCGGTTTGAGAAAATGCAATTTGAGGGTCGAAAAGGAACGCTTCCAGTGGAGCTGAACCTGCCGTCGTTGCCAACGACTCGGGCGCGCTTGGACCTCCACCGTGCCGTGGCACAGATCGACGGCGTGTCCGGTGCTCCTCATCGAGCGGCAATCCTCGCTCTGGCACAGCGGAACACCTTTCTTATAGAAGCCAACGTTGCCGCTCGCCTCGAACAATTTCACACTGCCGATACACCGGATGCCGAAACCGGAGAAACCGATGGTGTTCGGTGGCTGCATCAGACGATTCCCAGTGACTTGGACTGGCCCGGCATGGAATTCGCGGTTGCCTTGGCCGACGTGGGACATTACAAGGCAGTGACAATCGTGACGTCTTTGGAATCGAATGATGTCGTTGCTTCTGCCGTGAAGGAGGCTCAGGCAGTCGGGCGGATGAACGCTGCCCAGTTGATCCGTGAGCATGAGGTTGTCTGGGATAGATTCTGGGCGGCCAGCGGTCTGGAAGTGGATGACGAGTTGATGGAGCAAACATGGTATCGCGGGCTATATTTCCTGCGATGTGTCAGTAAGCCGGGCGTTGTGGCTCCCGGGCTATTCGCCAGTCTGACGACCGGCAGTCCCGCCTGGCACGGCGACTACCATACGAATTACAACATCCAGCAGACTTTCTGGCACTGCTTCGCGGCCAACCACCCCGAGCTGGCTGAGCCGTACGACCGGCTGATCCACAGCTACTCTCCGCGGGCCCACTGGCTGGCCAAGGCAATCTATGACATGGATGGTGCGTTCTATCCGCACGTACTGTTTGCCTATGAACCGCCCGATCCGTCGAAGGTCAAGAGCCCGGTGGGACGGCAGTACATCCACCACGTATGGGGTCTCACCCTGGGTGTGTCGGGCTTTACGGTGCAGCCTTTGTGGTGGCATTACAAGTACGAGCCGGACCTCGGTTTCTTAGAGCAGACGGCCTACCCGGCTGTTCGGGACGTCGCGATTTTTTATGCCGACTTCATCGACCAGTGCGAACGCAAGGATGGCCACGTCGTGCTGGCGCCCTCTGTTTCACCTGAACATTGGGGCTGGACCGCGAACTTCGAGCGCAACCGCAATTGCACGTTCGATATCGCCATGGTACGCTATATCCTCGAGGCCGCCATCGAGGGCGCAAGGACATTGCGACGCGATCCGGAGCTCGTGACACGTTTCAAACGGACCCTTTCCTTGCTGCCTGATTATCCCCGCACGCAGGCCGAGAAGCCCGTCGTGGTCGACGTGGAGGGTGCCCCTCCGATCAACTACAACATTGTCGTGCCAACGACACCGGTTTTTCCATGCGACGTTGTCACGTGGCAATCGCCGGCGGAGCAACGAAAGCTGTTTTCGCGTACGATCAAATCCATCCAATGGAACGGCAATAACTCGATGGTGATGCTTGGCGTCGCTCGGGCCCGACTGGATATGCCTGGAACGCTCGACTGGATGCGCGAGGAAGTCAAGAACAGGTTGCGACCCAATGGCACACTGACATTGAACCGTCACGGCGCACGCTTTAACGGCTTTGGCCACTACACAGAACAGTTTGCTGCCACGATGGTCTTATCCGAACTGCTCCTTCAGAGTGTCGAAGATGTGATCCGCGTGTTTCCTGCATGGCCCAGGCAGCGAGACGCCCGCTTCGGGCGACTACGTAGCCAGGGCGGCTTTCTGGTGTCGTCGAGTCTCGTCGCTGGCAAAATCGATTCGATCGAGGTGGAGTCTACGGCAGGGGGATTACTGCGACTTGTCAGTCCCTGGAAGAAGATCGCCGTTCGTCCTTCTACAGGGACACAATCTCGCTCACTTGAGCCGAACGCCGAAGGAATAGTGCAGGTACCTACCCATCCGGGTGATTGTTTAATCTTCGAAGCGTATCAGACGAACGTGAAAGTTCAGTGATACATTGGTGGGGTGCGCATGAAAAAGATCGAATTCATTCTACGATCTTGCGGCTGATGGAGGCCTGCGCCGACCTGGGCCTGCGGCCGCTCGTGCACTG
>JARRQQ010000474.1:0-5831 GCA_037381725.1 Sedimentisphaerales bacterium | reverse complement strand
TGACAAGCATCGAGAGTCGAGCATCGCGTAACAAACATTCGTCCGCCGTCCATCGCTCCTCGTTCGTCTTCCGTCCTCCGCGTAATCAGCGTAATCCGCGGTTAATATTCGCATTTCTCCCGGGAATTTGGGGTTGACAGGCATGGGGCGAGCAGATATACATGGCGATTTACGTTTTCGATTGGCGGTCCGTTCGGCGTTGGTCGGCGCTTGCTGAATGGGGTGTGGTTTCCATTGACGGGTTACAATTTTAGAGACAAGGAGAATTTTTGATGGCTGAGAAACGGGTGTATTTCTTCGGCGGCGGCAAGGCCGAGGGTAACGCGAAAATGAAAGAGCTGTTGGGCGGCAAAGGGGCGAACCTGGCGGAGATGACGAATCTCGGCGTGCCCGTGCCGCCGGGCTTTACCATCGCGACGAAGGTGTGCAGGGAATATTATGCGTCCGGCGGGAAATGGCCCGAGGGACTCGATAAGGAAGTGGATAAGAACCTGGCCAAGCTGGAAAATGCCATGAGCGCCAAGTTAGGCGACCCGGCCAAGCCGCTGTTAGTCAGCGTTCGAAGCGGAGCGGCGGTCTCGATGCCCGGGATGATGGATACCGTGCTCAACCTCGGGCTCAACGACGACGTGATCGAGGGGATTATCGAAAGAACGGGGAACGCGCGGTTTGCGTATGACATTTACCGCCGGTTCATCGATATGTTCGGCGACGTTGTGATGGGCTGCTCGCACGAGCATTTCGAGCACGTTATCCACGCGGCCAAGAAGAAAGCCGGCGTCAAGCTCGACAACGAATTGTCCGCCGAGCAGTTGCACGAGGTCGTCGAGGGTTACAAGGCCGTCTATCGCAAGCACGTCGGCGAGCTCTTCCCGCAGGACGGCAAGGTCCAGCTCGAGCACGCGATCAACGCCGTGTTCGGCTCGTGGGATACCGAGCGGGCCGTCCGCTATCGCCAGCTCAACAAGATCACCGGCCTGCTCGGCACGGCGGTCAACGTCCAGGCGATGGTCTTCGGCAACATGGGCACCGATTGCGGCACGGGCGTCTGCTTCACCCGCAACCCGAGCACGGGCAGGAAGGAATTCTACGGCGAGTTCCTGATGAACGCTCAGGGTGAGGACGTCGTAGCCGGGATTCGCACGCCCATCGAGCTCAAGAAGCTCAACAAGGTCATGCCGAAGGCGTACAAGCAGCTCACGAGCCTGATGAGCCGGCTGGAGAAGCACTATAAGGATATGCAGGACATGGAGTTCACGATTCAGAACAAGGTCCTCTACATCCTCCAGACGCGAACGGGCAAGCGGACCGCCGAGGCGGCGGTCAAGATCGCCGTCGATATGGTGGCCGAGAGGCTGATCTCGAAGAAAGAAGCGGTCACTCGCGTTACGCCGGAGCAGTTGGACCACCTGCTGCATCCATCCTTCGATCCGAAGGCCAAGCGTCAGCCGATCGCCAAGGGGCTTCCCGCTTCGCCCGGGGCCGCCGTCGGCCAGGTGGTCTTCACCGCCGAAGTCGCCGAGGCCTGGAACGCCAAGGGCAAGAAAGTCATCCTCACCCGAATCGAGACCAGCCCGGAGGATATCGGCGGCATGGACGCGGCAGAAGGTATCCTGACCGAACGGGGCGGCATGACCAGCCACGCGGCGGTCGTCGCACGCGGCATGGGTAAATGCTGCGTCGCCGGCGTTAGCGACCTGGAGATCAATTACGGCACGAAGAAGTTCAGCATCGATAAGAAAACGATCAAAGAAGGCGATTGGATCAGCATCGATGGCTCAACGGGCGAGATTATGCTCGGGCAATTGCCCACGGTCGAGCCGACTTTGAGCGGCGACTTCGGCAAGTTTATGAAGATATGCGACGGCGTCCGGACGTTGGGCGTCCGCACGAACGCCGATACGCCGGAAGATTCCAAGCGGGCCAGGAATTTCGGCGCCGAAGGCATCGGGCTGACCCGGACCGAGCACATGTTCTTTGAGGGCGACCGCATCTGGTCGGTCCGTCAGATGATTCTGGCCGCGGAAGATTACGCGGAGATGCTCGTGAAGATCAATGCCGCCGGATCCGCGAAAGAGAAAAAGGCCATCGAGAAGGAATACGCGACCGTTAAGAAGCAATTCGAAGGCGCGCTCAAGAAACTGCTACCCTATCAGCGCAGCGACTTCGTCGGGATCTTCAAGGCAATGGCGGGTCTGCCGGTCACGATCCGGCTGCTTGATCCGCCGTTGCACGAGTTCCTCCCGCAAGACGCCCAGAGCCAGGCCGAGATGGCCAAACGCTTAGGTGTCAAGCCGGCGGTCGTCAAGGCAAAGGTCGAACAGTTGCACGAGTTCAACCCGATGCTGGGTCATCGCGGCTGCCGTCTGGCGATCACCTATCCGCCGATCGCCCGGATGCAGGCCAGGGCGATTATCGAAGCGGCGCTCAAGGTCAAGAAGATGGGCAAAGTCGTCCTGCCCGAGATCATGGTTCCGCTCGTCGGCGCCGTGGCTGAGTTGAAGCTCGTCAAGGACGAGGTCGTGGACGAGATCAACGCGGTCTTCAAAGAGAAGAAGGCCAAGATCAAATACATGGTCGGCACGATGATCGAGGTGCCGAGGGCCGCTTTGACCGCCGACGAGGTCGCCGTCGAGGCCGAGTTCTTCAGCTTCGGCACGAACGACCTGACGCAGATGACGATGGGCTTCTCGCGGGACGACGCGGGCAAATTCCTCGGCGAATACGTCAGCAAGGGCATCTACGCCGCGGATCCGTTCCAGAAGCTCGACCAGATCGGCGTCGGCAAGCTGGTCCAGATGGGCACCCAGCTCGGTCGCAAGACCCGCAAGAACCTCAAGGTCGGCATTTGCGGCGAGCACGGCGGCGAGCCGGACAGCATCGACTTCTGCCATCGCGTCGGCATGAACTACGTCTCATGCTCACCGTTCCGCGTGCCGATTGCCAGACTGGCAGCAGCCCAGGCGGCCGTCAGATGATTTGGGATTCATGATTGACGATTGATAGCTGATAACGTATAATCGTCGTTGACAATTCGAGGAGAGCCGTCGGAGTCGTCTCCGGCGGACAGCGGTTAACCGGTAAACGGCCGGACGGGCAAAAACCCCTCCGGCCATTTTTATATACGTCGCAAACGCTATCTCCACTTCAAAAGGCAAAGAGCGTAAACGAACTGATATTACCTACCCATTGCTACGGCTTCTGGCAGGAATTTTTCCATCATCCAGACTTCACCACCATCACCGCCGCTGGGTTCAGGGCAGGTAAAGGCGATGCGCCGGCCGTCGGGATGCAGAGACAGATGACTCACTTTGACTCCCAGTTCCAACTTGCGGGGTTCACCACCTTTGGCGGGAATCATCCACAGCACATCGGGTTCATCGCGGGCCTCCGGCCCTCCAACCACGACATAATCTCCGTCAGGTGTCCACGAGAGTCCAACACCCCAGGAGAATCTCTTCCCTTGCTTGAGTGTATAAATTTCGCTGGATTCTCCACCAGAAGCGGAGATGGTCTTCACTACGGTCGGCCGCACTGCCCGTGCAGCTTCAAAGAAAGCCAGACGTCGGCTATCAGGCGAGAGGGCTAACCTGTAGATATAGGCATTTGTTTGGTACAATTCGCGTTCTCTTTGAGTTTCCAAATTACAAGTCACGATCGATCTATCGCCGCGCACATAATAAATCCGTTTTCCATCGTTAGAGAAAACGGGCCACTTCGTCAAGGTATGTTCACCGCCTTCCACCTTTGGCATGATCGGCGTGACATTTCCCGATTCAGCATCAACCAAGTTGAGGCGGTGTCTCTTAACGCTGGGATCGATTGCGGTAAAGAGGATCGAGGCCCCATCCGGGGACCATCGGGGTGTTGCCTCGGCCTTGCGCCGCAGCACTTGCACAGTGGTTTTGGGCGAGAGATCCCGCTCCTGGCCGCTCTCAACGTCTCGGATAACGAAGACGGTTCCGAAACTCCTTCGCGAGGCATAGGCTAGGTACTTCCCGTCGGGCGACCAGAACGGTGCATAGTTCCATCCTTCAAAACGTAATGATATTTTCGTCGGGGGGACCAGGACCTTTCCTGCCTTGAAGTCTAACGTGGCGACGTAAACGTCATTAACGGGTGGCAGAACATCATAATAGAAAGAGCCGTCCCGGCGGGTGAATCCCATCGGCCGCCCTAAGTTGGAGCCCAGTTCCTTGACCAGTGTGGGGGGGCCTTGGGCTTACCGTCATCCACGCTGAGCAACCAAAGGCCCGGCGAGCCCGCGCGATCACTGACAAAGACAATTCGTCTCCCATCCGGGGCCCAGAATGGAGCCCAGTCGTCTGCCGGATGTTCGACCAGTGTCGCCTCACCGCTTCCATCCGTGGCCAACAGGCAGATATCCCGTTTTTCCGAATCCTCCGTCGTGAGGTCGAACACCACATAGCGCCCGTCCGGAGAGAGGCTCATGTTCCGGGTGCGTTGCTCACCTAGAGATTTGAGGGTGCGCAAAGATCCGTCTTCTACCGAGACCAATACAATATGATCTTCATGGCCTCGCTTCAGTTTTTCATCTTTCTTTCCCAAGAGCGCCAGGATGTACTTCCCGTCCTGAGACCAATCGGAAGGCCACGGAGCATGCCCTCCTTCGGGGACGCTACCGCAGAGAACGCGAGGTTTCGAACCGTCGAGAGCAACGATGCGCAACTCGTTCCCCTTCCCCTTATTCCAGCAGTACGCAACTTGCCGACTGTCAGGAGACCATACACTGCGGTCCGGGTACTCAGATGGTTCATTCCAGGTACCTTCTTCTGTGAGGTTCCGGTTCTCCCCGGTTTTGAGATCGTGTACGGCCAACTCCTGCTTGGCCCAGTTAATGTATGACAGATAACGGCCGTCTGGGGAAGGCGTATAGGCATCCCCCGCTTGCGTCCAAACCTGCCGGACCATTATCGCGGAAGGTTTGGCATCGGAGATTCCTGAGGCTTGAGTTCGTTTGGCCTCGGGCAGAGAGATGCAGGCAAGAATGATAATCAAGACAATAGCCAAAGGCGACCAGCGATATGAATTGTTTTTGAATTGTGTAATCATGGCAATTCTCCTTTTCAGTTGAGATTTGCTTTCCAGGATTCCAGCTAAGCCCGGCAGGGATTGCGGCACCGAAAAATGCTCCAGCAGGCTTACGATAGCCCGGCCGTAACGTTGCGTTTCTTCGCCTTGCATGCGACTCAGCACGAAGGCATCACATGCCGATTCCCGGTTCGAACGCATTCGGTGAAAGGCCAGCCAGACGAAAGGATTGAACCAGTGCACGACCTGCAGTAGGGTGGTCAACCATCCTATGGCGATGTCGTGACGTTTGACATGAGCCAGCTCGTGTAAAAAGACGTATCGTAGTTCTTCTCGATTTAGTTTTTCCGCCATACTTTTCGGAACCAGCAAGCGAGGCCGAACAAATCCCAACAGGACGGGTGTGTTGATCGTTTCGGATGGGACAAGTGCCACAATGGTTCGAAGTCCTATCGCTGCTCTGCATTTTTCGAGCAATTCGAGTGTCTCTTTGTCTGTCGAGGGGCATTCAACACGGGCGGCTCGCCAGAGTCTGAGATTACAGATGACGATGTAGCCGCCCAGCGCGAGCGCTCCGGCCAGCCAGAGGAAGGGTAAAATACCTGATAACCTGAACATTGTGTTCGTTGCCGAGTCTGCCGGTGCTCGTGATGCTCCAGTCGGGACGGGCAAGGATCGGTCTTGTCCTTCAGTTGCACCGGCCGATCCCGACCCCGCTGTTGGCTGCGGAGCAATAGAGGATCCTCCGGGAGTCTTGACTGGGTCCACATTTCGCTCCG
>JARRQQ010000473.1:0-4161 GCA_037381725.1 Sedimentisphaerales bacterium | reverse complement strand
TTGCAGGCGTTCGCCGATCAGGGGATTGACCTGAGCAACGTGAATACGCTTGCGATCGGCCTGGGCACCAAGGGTAACGTCGCGGCTCCCGGCGGCACGGGGACAATGTACATTGATGACGTCCGCCTGAATCAGTAGAGTGAATTTTTGCAGGGTGTGTCTCGATTCACGTCGGGGCACACCCTGCATTTGTCTTGTCTTGGGCTGACGATTTGCTCAAGCGGACATGTCCGGCACGATGTACGGTGCGCGGTAGAAGCCGCGAACGAGGCGATTGGCCAGATCGTTGTCTTTGAATCGCTCATTGGCGCCATCGGTTTGAAGCCATGGGCCGAGTGTCACCGTCCCCGCGTCCGCGTCGATTCCGTGGGCCGTCAAGTGCTCCAGCAGCCTGTCGAACATCTCCTCGAAAGCCGGGATATCCCGAACCTGCGCGCGCATCTGGCCGACCGAAGCCTTTTCGCCGAGCCGGTACGAAATATTGCCCGTATGGCAAACGGCGGTGGACCTGTGGCCTACGAGGATTTCCGCATTGAGATGCTCGCGCCGGCCGGAGCGGACCGCCTCGATGAAGTTGGCGAAGTGGTCGCCGCGCCCGCTGAATTTCTTGACCTCTTTGCCCTCGTTGTCCCACGCGATGCCGCGATAGAGGCTCACCGAGCCGCCTTCACAATCGACGATCACGCCGACGCGCTCGCCGCGAAAGTCGGGCGCTTCTTTCGAGTCTTTGGCTTTCGTGAGATTGTGGACCTCGTATAGGATGGGGGCTGTGGGAAAATCGTAGTAGATGATCTGCGTATTGGGCACGTCGCAAGCATCGTTGAAAACGAACCGCCCGCCGATGCTCATCACCCGCCGAGGCAACTGCGTCTCGCCTAGGCACCAGCGGGCCACGTCCACCTCGTGAACGCCCTGGTTGCACGATTCGCCGTCGCCGGTGTTCCAGTCGAAGCTGCAATCATATTGCAGCCGGTCCCGGTAGATCGGGACCTTCTCAGCCGGACCGCACCAGAGGTCGTAGTTTACGGTCTCGGGGATCGGCAGCGGCGTTTGTCGCTTGCCGCATGATCGGCGCAGCTTGTTGGCGAAGGCAGTGATGAGCTTGATCTTGCCGAGATGTCCTTCGCGGATCCATTGAATGCCTTCATGGAACATCCGCTCCGAGCGGTGCTGCGTGCCGCACTGGGCGATGCGGTCGTACTTCCTGACCGCGTTGACCATCTGCCGGCCTTCCCAGATGTAGTGTGAAAGCGGCTTCTCGACGTAGATGTGCTTGCCCGCCTGGCAGGCCCAGATGGTGCTCAGCCCGTGCCAGTAGTTCTGCGTCGCGTCGCCGATCACGTCGATGTCCTTCCTGTCGAAAAGCCGGCGCATATCAACGTATTGCTCGACGCCGTGCTTGTACTTCGATTCGATGGCCCTGGCTGCACTGCCCATGCGCTCTCGGTCCGGATCGCAGATCGCCACCACGGTGACGTCTTTGAGCTTCTCAAAACCCGGCACGTGCGCCCCCGAGCCGCGGCCGCCCAGGCCGATCACGCCGACGCGGATCGTTTCGTTCGCGCCCCGCACGCGTGAAAAGGGAAGTGCCACCACAACTCCGGCGGCGATGGAGCTTCTTACGAAATCTCGACGTGTCATCGCTTTCATGATCTATTTCCCTTCCAAGGCATCCAAGAGAGTGTGGTTGACGCGGTGGATTTTCTCCGTAAGCTCGGCCAGATCGCCTTCGCCTTTGGCCGATTCGACGCAGTGCAGAAGCTCGGCCAGCTCCGAGGCTCCGTTGATGGTGTCCAAGCCGTTGTTTCGCATGGTCACCAGGACGTGCTCGATTCTCTTGGCGAGGCGCCGGCGGAAGAACTCGACCTGGTCCGGCTTCAGAACGCCGGCTTTGAAGGCCGGGTCGAACTCATGGAACGCCGTGCACGCCTTCTGGACGTAGAGCAGGACCATTCCCTTGGCCGCGTGGCCTTCCGAAAGAATCCGCGCCCACTGGAACTCTTCGTCCCGCCAGTGCTCGTCCGTTATCGTAGTTTTGTACTCAAGTTTATCCGGAGAAGTCATTATACGATCACCGCAACCCAAAGAATTCCCGTTTCGAGCCGTCGGCGCGAAAGCCGAGACCTTCGACCCGGAAAGCATATCAGATTAGCTCGCTCAGAGCAAGAACCGCACTTCCTCGAACAGCGAAATACAGGAGATGCTCGACGACCCCAAGAGACAGGAGTATTTCGAGACAGAGGCGCCCGAGTCCATCCGACCCAATGAATTGGGGCCTATACCGAATGAATCAGCATAGGCCCCAAACTGAGCAAAATCGTTGGTTCACGAGATGGCTGCGGTTATTGCAGTCAGCACAGGCAAGAATCGCTCCCCAAGCCACACAACCGCAAACTCAAAGAGCAATCACATACCTGCCATCATGTCCACGATCTCGTCCTGTGACAGTGCCCTCGTAAAGAGGCGGAATTCGTCCATCAGCCCCGTGAAGGGTCTGGCATCGTCAATGTTCTTTCCCACGCGAGCACCCATGCCCCAGTCTCCGGCTATGTCGTCTGGACTTGCAACGTCCATCTCCGAAACCACTTCACCGTTGATTGTCAGGGTCGCCTTGGCGGATGCCTCATCATAGGTTCCTGCAAAATGCTCCCATTCGCCCCACGTGACAACGCCTGCACGGATGTCAAACATCGTCGTGCCGCCGTAGGAGCGAAGCAGCCATCTGAATGTGCCATCACTGCGTGCTTCAGGATGAACCACCCAGGTCTCGTCAGAGGCTCTTGCGTTGAAGATCGCGTGATGATCGCCGGTATCCTCACACTTGATCCACGCGGCAAGCGTCATGCCGGTTGTCGGGATATCTTCAGCCGGGACATTGGCACCGTCCAGATCGAGATACCCGGCGTTCGCGAATTTGGCGGCTCCTACCAACATGCCCTCGGCGTCTGCTGTCACATCGCCGACGACAACGCCATCAAGGCCGTTACCGGATTGGTCCGCGACCACGTCACTCACCTCGTCAAAGGTGTAGTAAATCGACAGAGACGGATCTCCAGCTTCGGCCCGCTCTCCGGCAAGATAAAGGATCTCACCGTTAGACAAAGCCCTGCTGTAAATCATGACCTCATCAATAAGGCCGTCCCAATAGCGACCGGTCTGTTGGGAATTGTCACCGATGAACACAGGGTAGTCACCGGTTGTAATTCCCGTCGTATCGGCGTTGGTGCCTTCCAAGACGCCATCCAGATAGATTTTCGCTCCATCTATTGTGTCATAAGTAGCGGTCAACTGATGCCATTCATTAAGAGGTACATCGCTGGCCGTGCTCGCTGATATCCACCCTCGGCTTCCATCGTCGAAACCAAAATCCATGCCCTGACTGTCGCTGTTTCTGGCCAGCCTCCAGGCATTATCCCCTTTGGCAATAATCGTCTGCCATTGGGCACCGGGCGCTCGCCAATTGATCCAGACACTGACGGTAAGAGCATCGGTGACACTGAACATGGCATCATTGCCGCAATCTACGTAGTCGCCGTCCCCATCAAAGTCCAGGGCCATACCGTAACCGGCCGGTCCTTCCGCAAAGACCGGATCGCCCATGATAACCCCATTAAGTCCGTTGACGGAACTGTCGTTCGCATCGTTCTCAAACGCGTAGTAGGCAATCATGCCTTCCGTCCCGGGATCCACTGGCTCCGGAATGTTGGCCAAAATGGCCGTGCCCCATTGAGAGGCGTCATTCCAGCCCTCGATGGGGGAAAACGACAGCATCTTACCTTCACGCGAATCACCGCCGTCGTCGTCGTCATTGTAGTAGCAGTCAATACCGATCAAGTCACCCGCCTGGGGCGCTGCACCCTGTATCGACAACCAGGGCATCTTGACCTCGATCCGCCAGCCGGTGTCGGTGGTTACCTGAGCCTGCTCAATGCCTTCGGTATATCCGTCGATGTTCGTTCCCTGTATATCGTCCGCCGTCCACCCAAACGTATACTGGTGGTCGTCTCCGGACAGCGGGGTGGTGAGCTTCGTGTTCCCACCGTCGAAATAGATTTCCACGCTGTCGTCCTGCCAGGCACTGGCCGAATCATTTTGCAGACTGTCGTCGGTAATGTCCACCATCACGTAGAGATTCTCCTCATCGTACAGTACCTTCCAGGT
>JARRQQ010000472.1:0-4766 GCA_037381725.1 Sedimentisphaerales bacterium | reverse complement strand
CGCCGTAGCTTTGGCCCAGAAAAGGCTACCTAAGTCCGACAGCATCAGCAACAGGAAGACTAAGAGGCTGTAACCACCGAAACGAAAGTAATAGAGGACAGAATCTGCCGTCTCTTCGGTCTTAGATAAATATCCATCCAGCATCTCTTGGGGGGTGAAAACCGCTCCCACGACTATTCCACTAAACGCCTTTTGCCACGGCAGCAACAAAACAAGCATAAGCAATGACAGGATAAACGCCCTGGTGATATGCTTTATCCCGCCGAGCCTACCCTGTAAAGAAACCTTCAAGCCTAATAGAAGCGTCAGGCAATAGATTGGCACCGCCAAGATAAGTACGAAGTTGACGAGGTTGAGAGTCCAGGCCAGGCGGTCAAATGTTATTTTGGAAATGGAGTCCAGTGGAAGCCACTTGGCCAGAAATTGCAGTACTGGATTTCCTTCCTCAGCTTGGTCCGCAGCGATTTGTTGGTCACTCGTGACTTGGTCGTTGATCTTGACATAACCCTGATCCAAGAGATAGAAGCTCGCCTGCTGCAGCGCCAGACAGACGGCCACGACTAATAACGCAAATGTCTTCCATCTTCTGAATACCCCGGCCGCCTTGAGACAGTCGGTGGTAATCAAAGAATCATGATAATGAGAGCCACTTTCCACCATAAAGGAACTCCTCCATACCTATCCGGAATCTCCAACACCATATTACGGAACTGCTCCACTCCGTTGGTATAACCAGTCATTATATAATGTTCGTACCTCTGTGTCAAAGGAATTCTTGGCGGACTCGATAGATTATGTCCGATATTGTTGCCGGGAGAACCAGCTCGGCGTTCTGATCTGTTTGTGGCCCACCTAAACCACTCGTCAAATCTGTCTGATGCATGCCAGTCAAGAGGGTGGATCATAAAATTGCGTAAGACACGTTGATTTTTATCTGACACAACCAGATTTTTTCTGAAATTCGACAAAGAATGTCTCAAATTCTTCCGACAATAACGAAGGCGGAACGAAGTGAACATAAGATGGTCGGTGCAACTAAGGTCGACCGAACCCCGATGGCCTTGTGTTAGGCTGTAAACTTCTAATTGGGAGATTGCATTTATGGATTTGAGCATCGCACTAGTGGTCCTTAGCCTTCTTATGGTTATTGGAATTTGGGCTCTCTACTGGACCGTGTGGAAGATACGCAACGAGCTAATCGACGGTCGCGAAAAGTTGAACTCAGAGTTCGCCGAAATACGAAAGGCCCTCGAAAGCAAAAGCAGCGGCGCATAAACGCTTCCGACAGGGACTAAGCCCGAGGCCACCGGCTACCTGCACGCGGGCATCACAGGTTATTCATGATATGCCGTGCCTTGCGTTGCGCAGGAGGTCGGTCTGTTGACTGTGGGTCACAGGACAGGACAAGCGAATGGCTAGTCTTATCCGGGAAGCCGTCGGTATCTGTAGGCGCAGTGCCGCGCTGTGAAAGAGCTATCCATCACTTCCAAGAAGGGGTCACACAATGCAATAATCCTGAGAGAGTCTGTGTGATTGCTGGATCGACCTGTCAACACAACCGTGTCCGAGGAAGACGCAATTAGAGACCGGGCAGCCACTGGCCTTGAAGGCTATATCGAAAAGAAATGACTGAAACCGAACAGAAACTCTTAGTGGTCATTCTGGCATACAATGAAGCCGAAAGAATAGAGAGTGTTGTCGCGTCTGCAAAAAAACATATTCCCAGAGGCGACATCGTTGTTATTAACGACGGTTCATCAGATCAAACCAGACAAATGGCATTAAGAGCAGGTGCTAATGTCATATCTCACGCCGTCAATCTGGGATACGGTTCCAGCTTGGAAGCAGGTTATATGTACGCACTGGAAAATGATTATCATACTGTACTTCAGATGGATGGAGATGGACAACACATGGCGGAGGAGGCTTACAAGATTATTACGCCGGTAGTGAATGGAGAGGCAGACATTGCTATTGGCTCAAGGTATCTTGAGAACAACGGTTACAAAACGTCATTTCACAGGAGATTGGGCCAGAGATTTTTTGGTTTCATCTACAGAATGTTAACGGGCTGTCGTATTTCTGATCCCACTTCGGGATTTCAATGTTTGAATAGAAAGGCAATGACACTCAATCTAACTGGCGTATTCCCGGATGATTTTCCTGATGTTGACGTATTATTGATGGCGCATATTGCCAAGTTCCGCATAAAAGAAATCGCGGTACGTATGCTGGACCGTTCAGGCGGAACTTCAATGCACGCTGGATTCAAACCGGTAAGCTATGTGATGAAGATGCTCTTTTCCCTGTTCATTGTCATTCTGAATGCAAAAGAATTGAGGAATCATGCAAGATAGACAGTTTTGGGCAACGTTAGTTATCGCAGTATTCATTTTTGTGCTGATTATTCGTCTGGTCCAGAAAGGAAGACTGGACATGGCGTACAGTTGGCTTTGGTTGTGTATGGGAGCAGGGATGATCCTGGTGGTTATGAAGTATGAATGGCTGGTTTTCTTGACCGAATGTATAGGTGCCATCACACCCACAACTACACTTTTCCTTTTTGCCATATTGATTCTGTTCATATTGTGTCTTCACCTTTCCATTGTGGTTTCTCGACATCGATGCCAAATTAAGAGAATAACTCAACAGCTCGCCGTCAAAACCGCCGAAAGACCGAGGGAGAATCGAAATGACGAAGCTCGCACTTGTGACCGCGCCTCTCAGTCTTGAAGAAAGATATGGTATTCCTTTCACTGTCGGAGGACGTCCACATTGATACTCTTTCTGATGAACCTTCAAATTTGGCTTTCCCTTCCTTCCTAGCACCCGAAGACAAAACAGTTGCAGGTTCCAGAAGAAAACTCCTTACAGCGAGATAACAATGCGAATTATCTTAATAAATCCTCCCGCAAGATTCATTCAACATGAGAGTATTGTGCTCCCTCCACTTGGTTTGATGTACATCGGAACCGTCCTAAAAACTGCAGGATATGATGTTGAGATTAAGGATGCATTTGCTGAAGGAATGAATTGGGAGAATTTTAGAGACTATATAAAGGGGAAAACGCCTGACGTTGTTGGTATTGGAGGTATGTCTCCCGTTATAGATAATACTTTTAGGGCCATAAATATAGCGAGATCCTTCACAAAGTATATAGTCATGGGAGGTCCCCACGTCACTGCGCATGGACAAGACACATTTCATCAGTGTCCGGAGATAGATTTTGGTGTCATTGGTGAGGGTGAAGAGGTCATCCTTAAGTTAATGCACGCTCTCAGTACTAGCGGCTCAGCCGAAGGCATTGACGGTGTAATTACCAAATCTGCGCCCAGTAATAACAAGAGACACAATATTGACATTAACTCTCTGCCTTATCCGGACTTAAGCATGGTCCCTTATCACTTATATCGATATCCCTTTTCCAAGAACCGTTATGTGACCACAATGGTTACGTCGCGTGGATGTCCATACTGTTGTACCTTTTGTGATAAATCAGTCTTTGGTTCACATTGGCGTGCTAGAAGCGCTGAGAATATTCTCGGTGAGATCGATGAGATGGTGAATGTCTACAACATGAGGTCGATAATCTTCTATGACGACCTATTTACTCTGAAGAAAGAGAGAGTCATTGAGCTATGTGATGGGATTTTGAAACGCGGGTACGACCTTGAATGGAAATGTGAGGGGAGGGTAAACTTGGCGGATTATGAGGTTATGAAGCTTATGAAGCGTGCAGGGTGTTCAATGATAGCTTACGGAGCAGAAAGCGGCAATCAGTACGGACTAGATTACTTGAATAAGCATGTTTCACTAGAGCAGATTAAGAAAGCGTTTGAATTAACAAATAAGGCGGGAATTAAGACTATGGCCTATTTTGTGCTGGGAATACCAGTAGAAACATACCAAGATGAACTGAGGACAATACAATTTGCTAAAGAAATTAGGGCAACGTATGCTCAATTCAGCATATTATCACCGTATTACGGTACACAAGTATATGATGAGGCCATTCAGAAAGGGTGGTACAGGGAGAGTGGCGCGCAGAATCCTATGGATGGAGATCTTAGACGTCCTGTTGTGCTCTCTGAAAATTGGGACGAAGAAAAACTACGCCGTATCCTAAGAGTAGCTCATTGGAAATTCTACTGAAGATGAGTAATAATACCAGGAGGCCTACATTCTGTCATGATCGAATAAGTCAGACGTCTGATGCGCAAGGTCTTTCGCAGACTGTGTCAAAGGGACATTATCCAAATGTTCTAGGTCAGAGGACTCTGTTGCAGAAGAAAGAACGGAAACCGAAGGCTTCAGTTCTGATGCCAGTCTACAATACTGTGTTGTTCCTTGAGGAGGCAGTTGAAAGCATATTGACACAGTCATTTGAGGACTACGAATTTGTAATCGTCGATGACGGCTCAAACGATGGTTCGGAGAAGATATTGGCAGCCTTCGCCAGAAAGGACGCCAGGGTGAGAATAATCAGGAACGATAAGAACATGGGTATTGTGTATTCCCTTAACCGAGGGCTCAGAGAATGCTGTGGCAAATATATCGTGCGAATGGATTCAGACGATGTTGCCCTGCCAAACAGGCTGTCAAAACAAATAGAGCTGATGGAAGCACACCCAAACATAACAGTCTTGAGTGCTTCGGTTTCTTATATAGATGCCTCCGGCAGGGAAACAGGTGTTATAAGGCGCAGTCAGGTAACCAAATCCCTCCTCAGAAAGAACGGCATAATTCACCCGACAGTAGTCATAAG
>JARRQQ010000471.1:0-4541 GCA_037381725.1 Sedimentisphaerales bacterium | reverse complement strand
GCCGCGGTGCAGAATGCAAATCGAGATACATCAACCTTGCGGTAATCCGGCCCCTGGAAGACATGCTCTGGAATTTCCTAGACAAGATATGCGAGCGCGTGAAGATTTGTAACAATGAAATCGAAGGTTCTTACGTGTTGGAGTCTAAGCAGAAAGCCCATCAGCTATTGCAAAGAATCATAAACCAGAACGAACAAGCGCTTGGTGTTTTCTACCTTCATCCCGACGGTGTTGTAGGAATAGCCGAGCATTCGGTCGCACTTCTCCAAGTCAGCATCGCTCTCCGAGCCCAAGAACATTACGACACCTTAGTCAATGCTCGGCGTGGCCGTCTTGCTGATCCGTTTAGAAACAAGCTTGGTGAAATTAGCAAATGAGGTTAACCTGGATATTAAAGGGCTGTGTAGGAAGGAAATTATTGACCAGTTACAACGGTACAAACGTGAGCAGCCTAAAGAGATAGCAATTGACCAAGCACTCCAAGTTGTCCAAGACGTTGTTGGCCCTTTCTCTGATAAGGACATCAAGAAAATCAAAGCAAGACAGAGACAAGATTCGATATTCTCGCATGCTTGCAGACAATAATTAGCATAGGACCCACATTTAGGTTCGGATGATTGAGACAGTGGCCTGACTCTAACACATCTTTCATTTGTCCAAAATGCCGAACCTGTCGAACCATAACCTCTAATGCACTAAAAAGCCTGCGTTCGCCTTGATCGATCAGCGTTCAATCATGGTATGGCTGTAGAGTGTTCGACGTAGATAAGCCAACTACAAGCGGCAGTCTGTGTCATTGAAAAGAAGAGGGATAAATCCTTGATTGAACACGGAGGGCGGATAGAATATCATAAGAGTCTGTATGCAATCCGCGACTGTCTGTGAGAAAGGGCTTTGCACATGTCTATCAACAATCTTGAGAAAGCATCCGTTGCGGCGGGGGTGGGACTCGCTGCGGCGGGTGAAGCCGGTCAGGGTGATGCGGCGAAGGCGCTTATCGGTGGGATCAGGGATTCCAATGCCGAGGTGCGAACGCAAGCCTGGCTAAGCGCGGGCGAAGTCGGCGCCCCGGCGGTCGGGCCTTTAGGCGAGGTGATGACGGACGACGATCTCGAAATCGCCCGGGCGGCCAAGCGGGCGATGTGGAAGATCGTCCGGCACGTCGGGCGGCCCCGCGCGATCAGAGAAAAGAGAGCGGTCGAAACCGAACTGATCGGGCTGTTAGGCGACGACCAGCCAGTATCGGTCCGGCGGGAGGTGGTTTGGATGCTCTCGGAGATCGGCGCCCGCAACTCTATCAGGCTCCTCGCCAGGCTGACGAGAAACGCGGAGCTGCGCGAGGACGCCCGGATGGCGCTGGAGCGCATCGGCAACGGCCGGGCGATTCAGGTTTTGAGAAATCGCTTCGAGGCCGCTCCCGAGGAATTCAAGCCGAACCTCGCACAATCGCTGCGAAAACTCGGCGTGGAGGTGGAAGGCTATCCTTGTCAGAAGCTCGTGCCGACGAAACAGACGAATCTCAAGCCGCTGTGAACAGAAGCAGAAAGGTGATAAAACGATGAAGACGTCACATCAACTTAACAGACGCGAATTCCTCGTGGCCGCGGGCGTCGCGGCGGTGAGCACGCCCTATCTGATTCCGTCCGGCGTCCTGGCGGCCCAGGACCGACCCGGAGCTAACGAACGCATCACCACCGCTCACATCGGTGTCGGCGGCATGGGCGGCTACCATCTCCGCGACATGGTGAATCGCCGTGAAAAGGGCGAGGTCAACATCGCGGCGGTCTGCGATATCGACGAGAAGCGCTTAGCCGCTGCGCTGAAAACGGCCGGGCCCGGCGTCCAGCCCTATCGCGACTACCGCTACATCCTCCAGCGCAAAGACGTCGACGCGGTCGTGATCGCCACGCCGGACCACTGGCACGCGGTCCAGATGGTCCACGCCGCCGAATGCGGCAAGCACGTCTATGTCGAAAAGCCGGCCTGCTGCACGATCGAGGAAGGCCAGGCGATGGTCGCCGCCGCCGAGAAGAACAAGGTCTCCGTCCAGGTCGGCTCGCAGGGCCGCTCGCAGCCGGAGGCGTACCTGGCGCACCGCTACCTCGTCAACGGCAATATCGGCCACGTCCGCCGGGTCGATTGCTTCCACTACCCCAGCCCCGAGGACAGCCACCCGGTGCCCGATAGCGATCCGCCGCCCGAGTTAGACTGGGACATGTGGCTGGGACCGCTCCACTGGCGGCCGTACAACAAACGATATTGTCACGGCGTGTTCCGCTGGCTGCTCGAATCCGGCGGCGGGCAAATTCGCGACCGCGGCGCCCACGTGATGAGCTGCGCGATGTGGTGGATGGGCGCCGACGGCACCGGTCCGGCTACCATCGAAGCCACGGGCACCCCGCCCAAGCAAGGCCTCTGGGACAGCGCCGTGCTGATGGACGTTACCTATACTTTCAGGAATCCCGACTGGGTCCTGACTTGGCGACAGATGCCCAACGACCAGTTGCCCCCGGCCGAGGAGCGGACGGGCGATGAGCCTGGAGGCAAGATCAGCCGGCCCGGCTACGGCGCCATTTACCGCGGCGACAAAGGCGAGTTCATCCACTGGGGCGGCGACGGCGGAACCTGGGCCGAGAAGAAGGCCCGCGTCTGGCAGCCGCCGGCCGGTGCGAAGGATGTCTACAGAAGCCCGGGCCATAAGGAAGACTGGTTCAACGGCATCAAGACCGGCGCCAAGACAATTATGAACATCGAAGCCGCCGTCGGCGTGGCCAACCTGTGCGTTCTGGGCAACCTGTCCTACATGCTCGACCGCAAGCTCCAGTGGGACCAGGCCAACCGGACCATCGTCGGCGACCGCCAGGCCAAGCGACTAATGTCCCGCCCCCAGCGCCACCCGTACCACCTGTAGCAATCAGATGGCGGTCCGTCACATTGGATTTGGTCGTTAAGGTCGGCGTCGTAATTGAAGATGGTGTCAAGGAAAATTCCAGTCGCTGTCGGGCCGCTGAAAAAGTCGCACCGTAACATTTGAGATTGCCGCGCGATTTTCCGAATCGCTCACAATGACATAGGAACGCAGCGACGAAGCAATCTCGACTTTTCCAACAATCTCGCTGTCCCGATTTTCGCCCCATCTCGAATGCGTATGACCACCTTCTGATCTCACTTTCTTTCATAATACTATGACAAGACTACACACCTCCCCTTCTTCATCGTCCCCTTTTCAGCGTCCTCAGTCCAATGGAAGATTCAGTTTGAAATTATCGGATATCTTCTTGACAGGTTTTTTCAAGGAAGGGTCCAATTCTACAGCCTTGAGTAAATCCTGTTTCGCTTTATCCTGGTTTTCCATGAAAGCTTGGGCAAGTCCCCGATAGTAATAGGCGCCAGCGTACTTTGGATCGAGGTCAATGGCTTTACTGTAATCCAAGATGGCCTTGTCGAATCGGCCTAACCGCCCGTAGGCTGTTCCTCGATTCTTGTATACCTCCGCAAGTTCCGGATCGAGTTCCAGAGCTTTCGTGTAATCAGAAATAGCCATGGTGAATTGATTCAACTTGAAATAGGCGAGCCCGCGGTTCTTGTAGGCCTCCGTATGCGCCGGATCGACCTTAACAGCCTTGGTAAAGTCCAAGACAGCCCTGTCGAGTTGCCCTAACGATCCGAAAGCAACTCCCCGGTTGTTATACGCTTCGACAAGTCTTGGATTGATCCCGAGCGCCACGGTGTAGTCCGAGACAGCCTTGGCGACCTGGCCTGACTTGTACCACGCGAGCCCTCGGTGGTAATAAGCCCTGTCGAACTTCGGATCGAGCTCAATGGCTCTTGTGCGTTCAGATATGGCCCTGTCAAATTGGCCCAAGTCGGCATAAACACCTCCCCGGTTGTTATAGGCCTCCGCGTACGTTGGATTGAGCTCGATAGCTTTGGCATATTCGGACAGGGCCTTGTCAAATTGACCTGAGTCAGTATAAACATTTCCGCGGTTGTCATGTACGTGCGCAATGAGTCCGTTTCTGTCGCGTATTTGAATTCTCCTGTGTATTTTGAGCGGATTACTTTCGTCTTTGAGCTCCCAATAGTTGCCAACTTTCGCAAATTCTTCTTCGAGCGTAAACGGCCGGCTAATAAAACCGCCGGGCACCAAATCTACCATGATCGAGCGTCCGTCAGCCAGGTTTACTAAGCAGGCGACATGCGAGAATCGTGACGGCAACGGTTCGGAACTGTGCAATTCCAATACATCTATCACTCTAACTGGAAGGTTGAGGGAGTAGCCCAGAATGTACACCAATTGCGAATAGCCAAGGCATTGGGCCTGTTTGGTCTTAATTATGTCAGCTAATTCAAAAAGGCCCTCATGAAAGCTAATCTCCTTTCGTATTCTCTGACCAAGTTCGTTAACGATGTTTGCCTCCACCTCGACAAATTGGGCTTCAGCTATGTTTCCCGATGTGTCGTTCTTTCTCGCCTCGGTTAATCTCGTCTGCCAGGCGACGAGAACACGACCTCCTTGTGCATCCCGCCAGGCGGAGACC
>JARRQQ010000470.1:0-4189 GCA_037381725.1 Sedimentisphaerales bacterium | reverse complement strand
GGTCTATTTGTTCACCCCGTGGCTTGACTTTGCCGACAATGATTTACCAGGCTGGTTAGGCTGGGTGGGCACGGTCGTCTTCTGCGCGGCCCTGATTCTGCTATGGCGAGCACACGTCGATCTCGGGCGCAACTGGTCGCCGAGGTTGCAAATCCAGCCGAAGCACACGCTCGTCACACATGGCGTATACCGCCACATCCGCCACCCGATGTACGCCGCCCACTTTCTTTGGGCGATTGCACAAGGCTTGCTGTTGTCCAACTGGCTTGCCGGCTGGGTCTTCCTGGCCACTTTCCTCCCGCTGTACATCTTCCGCGTCCCGAAAGAGGAGCGACTCATGCTCGACCAGTTCGGCGACGCCTACCGCCAATACATGACCCACACCGGCCGCATCATCCCCCGCGCTAATCACTGAGCTGGATGATCTCCAGGTGCTTTATGGTTTCTCTATTTCAGATGGTTTAGGAATTCTTTCAGTTCAGCAAGAGCAGGAGAGTCAAAATCCCAATAGCTTTTTTGGGCGCCTACTCCTACCGAAGTGGCGATTTCAGGCTGAGCGGCCAGGAATGCCTGTGCTTTTGCTTTTGGCACGCTCTTAGGTTTTGTCCCTAATGTAGATGCACAAGAGATGAATTCATTAACGCATCTCATCGCAGGATGATTCTCCACAGTCTTCAAGCACAAATCTTCGAGCATGCAGCCCTCGACTGTATCTCCGGGCATAATGAAGATACCCACTTTCGGAACAGCTTGCGAAAACGATCCATGACTCTCCGGGGGAGTTAGTCCCTCTTTGTCTACAATGGCTGCCATACTTTCAAATGCTTGATCTTCGTCTTTGTCGCGAATAAGAATAACGTGAGTAACGAATGGGGATTCATCAGGTTTGAAGAAACCGGGCATTTTTAGTAATGCTGGGAACTTTACAGGAAATTGATTCTTTCCTCCAACTTCTTCAATCTGGAAATCATCCACACCTAAATATCTTAAGAAAACGTCGAAAAAATTCTTTTCGTCTTTTCCTTCAACAGCGAGCACTACCTTTGAAAAAACACGTCTCGGATCAGGTTCGCCCATCACCTAACCTCCCAACTGCTATCGAGGGATTGAGCGAGATTTTCTCTTGAGTATTCAACCGCTCTAAAATCTTCATCTTTCCTTTCAATACGGAATAGACGCGCTTGTGGCTCGAACAATGATGCTTCGACGGTATTGCTAAACGCTCTAATGCACTCATTAGAGTGAGTCGTCGCAAAAACCTGAACGTTTGACTCATTCGACCAACTAAAGACTCCTTGCCAGAGCTTGTTAAGCACTGAATAGTGGAGGCCATTTTCAATTTCATCTATCAATACAATACCATCTGAAGTGTCAAGCATAGCTAGGGCAACCGAAAGAAAATTGGCCATTCCGCCACCAAGCAGGTTCACGGGTACCAGGCTTGGCAATCCCATGTCAACTTCCAATACACCAACATCGTTGAGCCTAATATCGATTATGGTGGGGTCAATCTCTTTCAAGGAAGAAATAAGCTCATTGATCTTCTTCTTTCGCTGAATGGAGGAAAACCTCGGTTTCCAATCGAAACGTGTTGAAGGCCCTACAAAAACACCTCGTATGGAACTCTCTTTTGTGCCTTCCGTCAACAGTTGGTCATTCTTCAAAACGACTCTTGATTCTGTCTTATGTGTGGGATCAAGAGAACTGGTATATAGAAGTTCAAGGCCATATGTCATTGATGCGGACTTTGAATCACCGCCATTTAGGTTAACCGAAACCATGTCAGGTGACACACTTTCAGTGGTCATCACGTTTTCTATTATGGGTTGGATGACGAGCTCACGTTCTTCACCAGTGCCACTGACCATCCCTGACACGACAATGTGAGACTTGGAATCAAGATTATGAAAAAAAGTATCCCACCATTCGCTCCTCAGGAAACCGAGCCCTCTGAAAATATTCGCGTTGATTGGGAGTTTTGGATTGGTCGCGCCGATGAGAAAGAACAACGCCTCGAGCAAGGTTGTTTTGCCACAGTTATTCTGGCCGACAAATAGATTAATCCTCCCGAGGTTTTGAACAACCAACTCTGACACAGCCCTGAGGTTTCTTACTCTTATGCTTTCAAACATGATACCACCTTGACTATCTGCGGATGTAAATGCGCTTCAATCGAAATACACACTCGTTACGCGCTGCTATGCTAATGCGCCCGTTCCAATACGTCAAGGGTCACATTTCTTTCGACAAATCCTCGGATTCCGTGGTTCTCCAATGTGGCGGAGCACATATCTGGGGAAATCGATTAGTGAAGAGGGTGGGAGGTCGGGATGCAATCTGAGGGATTTTTGCCGGGGTTTGCTGTGTACGCGAGGGTGGCGTACACAGCAGACTCCGGTGTTGTTTTGCAATTTATTTCGGCAGGACCATCATCAGGAAGACGAAACCGAACAGACCAACGGTCTCGACAATACCCATGGAAATGATGATGAAAACCAGTCCTTTACCTTCACCTTCGGAGATCGAGCGGCAGCCGGCGGCGCCGATCAGGCCTTGAATCCACGCGCTGGCTAACTCCGCGATGCCGCCGGCAATGCCAATACCCAATAACGTACCCGGATGCGTGCCCGTCACCGGGGTGTTACCAGTGACTAAAGGGTACAAACCGACGAGCATCAGGATGAATCCGTAGATGGTTTGTGACAAGGGCATGCCGGTGAGTATGATGTAGGAGAAATTCAAGGGCTTTCCGGCTTTGGCTTCCTTGGCCCACGCCCCGGCGGCGGCCTGCGCCGCGGCGCCGATGCCGAGCGCGCTGCCCAACGTTGCGCCGATCAAAACCAGCCCCATTGACATTTGTCCCGCGAATTCCATACCTGTCATGATTCATTTTCTCCGATAGAAGTATCTTCGTCCTTCGTGAAAGGCCGATACGCGTAGCCGGCCCATTTAACTCCGACGTTGTTTGAGAATTCCAGCATATTCAATCGCACGCCATGTGCGAAGATGGCGATAGCGGCCAGGCCGATATTGAGGGTATGGCCGAAGATCACGATCGGGGCGCCACCGATCCACGTGGCTGAGCCCGCGACCTTCGCTCCGAGGCCGTTGAAAGCCGCCGCGATGTAGTAGCTGGCCAGGCCCACCGCGAACAGGCGGATGTAACTCATCATGTCGCTGAACGTGCTGAGCAGGGGAAGGATGGATGAGGCGACGCCAATCAGAAATCTCTTGATTGGGCTGGTTCCGGGATTCGCGAACCAGCTCGCTGTGACAAACCCAATCAGCAGCACGTAGCCGACCACGCCCGACATTTTGTCCGTGCCGATGAACATCAGATGCCATATAAGAACCAGCATATCGATCAGGATGACCACCCAGGCGATTTCGGCGAAGGTTCTCTTGTCGGGGAACAGCTTGACGGCGTTGTGCAGGTGCGCCGCGACAAGATGGGCGCATCCGATGATCAGCGCTATCTGCATAACGAGCGTGCGGCTCTCCTGGGGATCGTCGCGCCAGAACGGTGCGACGGCCATCCTGACGTTGGCGGCGGCCTGATGCCCGGCGTCCACGAGCGACTGCGGCGTGATGCCGAAATAGTTGGCGGTCAAAATGCCCCAAGCCATCGTTGCCAGGCCGAAGATAATGAGCAGGTGGGCCGTGGGTTTGCCGGCGGCGCTCACGATCCGGCGATAAAACACCAGGCCGGCGCCGGCCAGAATTGCACCATAACCGGCGTCGCCGATGAGCATAGCGGCGAAGAGCGGCAACGCGATCATAAAGAAGGGCGATACGTCGTATTCCTTGTACCCGGGCAGCGTGCCTAGCATATCGAAGAGCGCCTTGATGGGTCGGACCCACCGGGGGTATTCGATCAGGGTCGGGGGTTGTTCGTCCTCCTCGACGGGCAGTATCTCGACGGCGGCGCTGATGTCCCGTGAGGCTAACTCATCCGACAAGGATTCAGCGGTGCGCGAAGGCACCCAGCCCTGAAGGGCAAATAGGGCATCGCTGGAAAGGCCGCTGTTCTGCACGACGTGGTATTCCGCCTCGAGCCGGGAATGTTTGAGCTGTCGCCGCTGCATGCAGCCAGGGAAGCCCTCTCGATTCACAAGGCCGTCGCGGACGAAGAAGACCAGCTTAACAGCCTGCATCGAAAGGCCGATCAACTCAGCCTTTGGGGCGACGT
>JARRQQ010000469.1:0-5731 GCA_037381725.1 Sedimentisphaerales bacterium | reverse complement strand
CACGTTCAAGACGTAGCAATCGACGCCGCGGTAGTCACATCGCCCGGCCATCGACGCATCTTCGGCCCGGCCGTAGTAACTCAGATATTCCTCCAAGTCCTTATCGTCCCACCAGAATGCGTGCGGCTGCGCCCGGGGCCAGCTTGTGTCGGAGGCGAGCATGTCCTGGAAATAACCCTGGAACGTGCGGTCCAGCGTATACTGCTCCTGGCTGGCGTCCAGAGGCGCCTCATGGAACATGAGCTGCTTGCCGTCCCATATCTTCAAATCGCACCGCGTGCCTTTCTGTTCGTTGTGAAAGCGCACGCGCGAGCCATCGAATGCGTATTCGAGAGTCGCCGTCACGGTCGGTCTGAGCTCAGCGAAGCGGTCGGCGTCAAGTTGTGCATCCGGGAACTCCTGCTTGAGATCGGCGTGTCTTGCCGCGAGCCCCTCCGGTGTCTTCGTCGAGGTGCTCTCGATGCGGATGTACAAGCTGTCGATCTCATGAAGCCAACTTTCCGCCGCCCGGGCGGCCTTCACCAGTTCCGCCGCCGTCCGTTCGCCTCTCGCCCTTGACGAACACAACGCGCACAGGACACAAGCGAGTACGATAATCCTAAGAAAGCTCTTAACGTATCTCATCGGTCATTTCCTTGATTTTCACATCGAGCTCATCAAGCCCAAAGCCTTCGGCATATTGGTATGTTTCTTGTCGGTCAAAATCAACTGTGTCCAACCATCGCCCAAATTCTACGCATGATTGCTCTCTTTCAAGTTACGGACTGCTTCGCTCAAGCTGATTGTCCAAGTCCCCGAGGTTGAATCCCTGGGCGACAATCAGGTGATCTTTATCCGTCAGAATCAACCACGGCAACCGCCGGACGCCCCAGGCGCAGCGGACTTTCTCAGCATCGCCCTGGACCATCCCGGCCGAGAAGGGGACGTTATGCTCCTTCACATATTTATCGAGCGCGTCTTGTTCAACCTTAGAAGCCTGCACCACGACTACGACGACACCTTTACTCTTGAGCAACTCAGCTTGCTTGACCAGTTGCGTCGTACAATGCCTGGACGGGCGCTGCTCCATGTCCCAGAAGCAAACCAAGACCCTCTTGCCCTCGATCTCGCCCGGCGGGGGCCTGAGGTTCAAATCTTTCATGTCCGGCAGGGGCCTTCCCAACAGCGAAAGCGGGCGTCTCGGCTCGTAGCGCACGGATGAAGACGTTTGTCCTATCACAATCCTGACGTCCGTTGCGCCGCCCTCGGTCTCAATCGAGCCGTACGAACGCGCTGCGCCGCTCTTGTTCGCGCTGATCCGTACCTTTCCGGCGCAGATGTTCTTCAAAGTGAACTTCCCTTCCGTATCGCTTACAGCCTGGCTGTGCGACTGGCCATCGCCGGAACAGTAAATCGAAGCACCTGCGACCGGCTGGTTCTTGTCGTCAACGACGACGCCTGAAACCGAGAGATTCGCAATCGCCAACGCCAGTTTTCCGACGTCAAGGCGATCACCCTTCAGGTTGGCCGTAGTGAAGTCGTCCCTGCGATTTTCACCATAGGTCGACGACCCGTCCGAAGAAGGTGACGGCCGGCTTGAGCTCGATATCAAGCTCTCTTGTATCCTCACCTATTTCCACCGCCGCGGCGAGATTCCGGTTTTCATGAGCACCGACGAGATACATCGTCGGAACCCGGCTGCTCGACCAACTGCCTGGATCGAAGACGGCCTCGAACCTTCCCTCAGCATCCGAGGTGCATGCCTCCCTGCCCATTGGACATACCTGCAAGGCAGCACCTTCTACAGGCTTTCCTTCTTCGTCACGTACGACACCCGTGATCTTTGGCATCCCGAAAAGCTCGTATTCGAGACGTTGAGTTTTGCCGACCTCAATCGTGACGGCCTCCCGAGGCCTCTGTTGCGAGTAGCCTTGCTTATGGACGGAATAGACTTGGTAGTCCCCCGGCATCAGTCGCATCCGCGCAATTCCGCCTTCACCGGAACGGCTGCTTTGATATCGACCCCTGGCTTGATCCTGAACGCCGACACTTACTTCTTTGACGGGTAGTTTGCTCACGGCGTCCGTGATTTTGACCTCCAGGACACCGCCCTTGCTCAGCTCCAGCTTGACCCCGCTTTTCGTCCGGCCGGTCTCAGTAATCACTTCCACGGGATCGGCCACCCAATCGGGCAATTCCCGGTAGGACGGTATGAGCGCCAGGACGTATCGCATCGCCGGCAGGGCGTCTACGGTAAATGTACCATCTTCGCTTGAGACAAACGGCTTCGGCCTGATGTATCCGGTTTCCTGCTCGTTGGTGTACCTTATGCTCACGCCGCCGACCGGTTTGCCCGTGCTCTTCTCGACGGCTATGCCTTCGATCTTCGCCTCGACCGGCACGATGATCCTGATGTCCTTCTGTCCTTCCGTGAAATTTAGCTTCTGATATGGCTCGCCGGTGCGTTTGTACGTGTTCACGGTCGCCCGGCCCGGCTTGCTCACGATCAGCTCCGCTGTCGCCGTGGCGGGGATGCGTGTGAATGTGAATCTCCCCGTCGCATCCGTGTTCGTCGTAAGCGGTTTCGGGATGACCAGACCGCTCACTGCCTTTCGTTCTCGCCCTTCGCCGAGGCCTAGTATCAGGATCACCACCCGGGCGTCCGAGAGGGGATCGCCGTTTTCATCAACCACAACTCCCGTCAGCTCTTTCGGCGACCCCAGTTTGATCTGGAGCTCCTTGTCCCCGTTGCGCAGTCTCCAGTTGTCAAAGCCCAAGGCCAGCCCTTCCTTCTCCGCGACGATATAGCAATACCGGTATTGATCGTCTTTGACAGTCTCGACAAACGAAAAGGCGCCGTCCGCCCCGGTCTGCGCCTCACCGAGGGACTTCGGGTCGTACGTGTAGGTCGTTTCGTCGAAGACCATCTCATGCAACGAAACATTTGCACCAGCAATAGGTTGATCCTGCTCGTCCAGGACTTTGCCGATGCAAGTAACTTGCCGGGTGTCTGTACTTTCGGCGCCCCTGGTCAGCGTTGAATTGAAGAGAGCAAACATAGCCAGGCCGATGCACAGATACGTTGTCCACATCTTGCTCATGTTGGTTCTCCTTCAGGTTAAGGTCCGTTTTGTCCGAGTTGCTTGTCCAAGACCACAAGACTGAATCCTTGGGAGATAATGACGTGGCTATCGTCCGTCAGAATCAGCCAGGGCAGTGAGCGGACACCCCACTTGAAACGGATTTTTTCCGCCTCGCCCTGAACCATCCCAACTGAAAAGGGGACATGGTACTTCTTCACATATTCATCGAGTACGTTTTGCTCTACTGTTGTGGCCTGTACCGCGACAACAACAATCCCTCTGCCCTTAAGCTGATCGGCCTGCTGAGTTAGTTGTGTCAGACAATGCCGGGACGGACGTTGCTGCATGTCCCAGAAGCAAACCAACAGCCTCTTGCCCTCGATCTCGCTCGTCGACAGACTGACGTTCACATCCTTCAGGTCGGGAAGGCCCCGGCCCACTAACGAAGGCGGGCGCTTCGGTTCGTAACGCATCGCTGTTGACGCCTGCCTCAGGACTATCTTGACGTCGGTCGCTCCGCCTTCAGTCTCGACTTGCCCATATATCGGTGGGGTGCCCCTCTTGTTGGCGCTGACTCGAATGTTCCCGGCACAGACCTTCTCGAGCGTGAATTTCCCGTCGGCGTCGGTTGCGGTCCGGCTGCGCGGTTGAGTGTCGCCCCAGCACGACACGTCCGCCCCGGCCACCGGCTCATCGTTGCTATCCACCACCACGCCCGAAACCGACAAATTCGCTGCCAGAAGGGTCAACGTGCTCACGTTGAGTCGGTTGTCCACGGCCTCGCCGGCATCGGCTTCAATTTGGCATCGGCCGAACCCGTCGGCGCTGGCCTCGACGCTGTACTTGTTTCTCGGCGCCAGGGCCTTGATCTCGTAGTTTCCTTCAGCATCGGTAGCTAATCGGTTTTCGATGGACGATCCCCATCTGGGGCCTCGAATCATGACGAGCAGCGAAGCGCCGGCAATGCCTTTGCCGTCGGGGCCCACGACCTTTCCAGTGAAAGTCACGCCGGGCCTAAGCGTTACGTCAACGGTGCGCGTGTCCTCATCGACGTCTACCGTAGCCGCCATGTTGCGTTCCTTGTCGCGGGCCAGAAGAATCATAGCGGGCGGCCGACTACTGGACCAGCCGCCCGGGTCCCAGCTAACCTCGAATTTCCCCTCGGCGTCGGAAACGGCGTCCTGACCGCTCATCGGACAAACCTTCAGGCTGACGCCTTCGACGGGTCGGTCCTGATCGTCGCGCACCACGCCGGTCATCTTTGGCATGCCGGCAAGCTGTATTTCAACGTGCGCCGTCTTGCCATCCTCTATCGTGATAACATCCTGTTGTGCCCGTTGTCGCGAATACCCCTGCTTGTAGAGATAGTTGATTCGGTATTGGCCCGGCGTCAGGCGCGTGCGGGCGATACCCGCTTTGTCCGTCCTCGCCCCGGAACCTGTCCCGCCGCCCGCCGGCTGAACGGAGACCGTTGCATTTTCGACGGGTTTCTTGCTGATCGAGTCAGTGACGAGCACCTCCAGGAGGCCGCCTTTGATCAACTCGATCTTGACGCCGCTGGTGGTTTCGCCCGCTTCGGTCGTGACGTGTACCGGCTCAGTGATCCAGTTCGCCGGGGCTTCCAGGGGCGAGACAATTTGCAACAAGTGCTCACCGGGCGGCAGACCGTCGATGCTGAATGTCCCGTCCTCTTGCGATACCACCGGCTTCGCCCCAAAGGCCGGTTGATTGCGGTCCCGCACGGCCAGCAGCTGCACGCCGGTGACGGGCTTGCCATCGGCCTTCGTGACAACGACACCTTCGATCTTTGCCGCCTGTGGTTGCGTGATCTTGACGTCGGTCCGTCCGGCGGCAAACCGGAGCGACCGGCCCTGGAAGCCCCGAGGATCGAACGTACTGATGGTGGCCCGGCCCGCCTTCTTGACGACAAGCTCGGCGGAGGCATCGGCCGGCATGCGATCGAAAGAGAATTTCCCTTCCGCGTCGGTGCGCGTCGTCAGGTACGCCAGCGACAGGTCGCCCACCATGAATCGCGGCTGCCCGCCGGCCTGAACCAGCATGAACGAAATGCCAATGTCGGCATCGGCTATTGGACTGCCGTTCTCGTCAACAACCACCCCGGCCAGGACCTTTGGCGGGCCGAGCGTGATCTCGACATTAGCGTCTTGACGCAATTGCCAGTTCGCCCACCCGAGGGCCATCCCCTCCTTGACCGCCAGGATGAACACCGCGTTCCTCGAGTCATCGTCACTGGCAGTGCTTTTGAGTGTAAACAGGCCATCGGCATCGGTCGTTGCTTCCTGCCTTAGTTGCAGCTTGAACGACAGGATTGCCGTCTCGACGGCCACCCGGTACATTTCGATCTTCGCGTCAGCGACGGGCCGGCCCTGGTCGTCAACAACTTTGCCCGTGCAGGTGATCTGCTTGGAATCTTTGCTTTCAGCGTTGCTCGCCTGGGCCGAACACAGTAGAACGATAATACACACTAACGATGTCCAATTCTTCCGCATAACGGCTCTCCTTCTAGCTATGGCCTTTCTGTTGTTCTTCATCGGTTGCCTTCCTTAAGCTGACTGTCCAGTTCCCCAGCCTGAAATCCTTCTGCCACCACAGTATGCTCGCGATTCGTCAGAATCAACCACGGCAGTGATTTTACACCCCAGGTGAAA
>JARRQQ010000468.1:0-12557 GCA_037381725.1 Sedimentisphaerales bacterium | reverse complement strand
CGGGTGTGTTTGCAGTCGTCACGACGGACCACCCGGATGGACGTGACCGATACCGTAGTCAACGACACCTATCCCGTCCAGAACACCACCGTGCTCTTTCAGAGCGAAGGTCTCATGGAGTTTGTCGCGGCTGGTCTTCGGACCGTGCATGCCGCGAACGTCCGGAACAAGGCCCGTGGCATTCGAGACGGCCGCCATCTCGATCATGGTCTTGCTGCCGTCAACAAACTCGATCAGCATGTTAGGGCTGAGGCCCCGACGAGCGGCCTCAGCAGCCCATTTCTCATCCGTCGGTTTTGCATGGCGATCCAGCGGATTGTTCTTGCCCTTGCCCATCGCGACAATCGTAAAGCCCAGGGCGTCGGCGAAGTCATAAAGCTCCTTGCAGGCGGCAGGCTCATCGCCGGCCGCCAGGGCATAGAGAACACCCTGGTGCTCGGCATACTCTCTCAGCAGAGGCCCAACGGTAATGTCCGTCTCAACGTTCATCATGGCGAGGTGTTGTCCATTTCGGGCCGACAACAAGGCGGCCTTGGCGCCGACCTCGGGAACGCCTGTGGCTTCGAGCATCACATCCACGCTCTTCATATCCGTGATAACCCGGTAATCGCGGACATAAACACATTTGCCTTGCGCAATGAGCCGGTCGGCCTGCTCCGCCGAATCCGCCCGCGCAGTTTTACCGCGTGTTTCTGCAATCTCGTAGGCGCGCTTGGCGCGCTCTATGTCAATATCTGCGACGACGACAACCTCAATACCCTTCATCTCTGTGACTTGTGCCACCACGTCGACACCCATCTGGCCGGCGCCGATTAAGCCCACTTTCACTGGTTTGCCTGCTTTTTCTCTTTCCGCCAGTTCAGAGTTGATTCCGATCACGACTTTTGCCTCCCTCTTTCGATGATGACCTTGAGCGTCTCGCCACTCATAGCGGTTTGATATGCCTGGTTTATCTCATCCAGTTCAAACGTGTGCGTTATCAGCAATGCGGCCGGCAGCTTGCCGTCGGCCAACAGCCGGAGCGACAGTTTATGAAACCTCGGATGGTAGGAGAACGCGCCAATCACCTCAATCTGCCCGTAGTGAATCCTGTTGCCATCGAGCGTGGTCATTGGATTTGCCTTGGGCAGGCCACCGAAGAAGAACACTTTGCCGGCCTTGCGGGCCATTTCGACGCCCAAGGCCTGGGTTTGAGCGACGGGGGTGGCGCATATGACGATATCTGCACCCACGCCGCCGGTGAATCGCCGCACCTGGGCAATGATGTCGCCGGATGAGGCGTCTATCACCAGATCTGGACTGAACCTTTCAACCAACCGACGTCTGGCCTCAGTGATCTCCAGGACACCCACGCGGGCACCACGGCTCTTGGCCACCGAGACGAGCAAACAGCCGGCGGGACCGGCGCCGATGACAACAACGGTATCCCCCGGACCGGTGCCGGCTCTTTCATGCGTTGCGAGCACTGAGTTGCACAGTTCCGAGACCGCTGCATGCCTGAACGACAATCCTTTCGGCATTCTATTGACGATTCCATTTTCAAGAACCTCACCGGTCAGCGCCACTTTCTCGGCGAACCCTCCTGGATAGCCGGGTGTGACACCTACGAACTTCAAGTGGTCGCAGAGGTTGTACATTTCACGCTGGCAGTAATAGCAGCGCCCACAGTGTATGTCGGGCGCAACCGCAACCTGGTCGCCGGTGGCAAAGCCACTGCACTTTGCTCCAACTCCGACAACAACGCCGGCGAGTTCGTGGCCGGGGACGACACCTTCGCTGCCGGACGGAGGGCCTTCCTTCCACCTCCTCAAATCCGAGCCGCAAATCCCGCAGGCTCGCACTTCCATTACAAACCCGTCGTTCGGTACGTCCGGCTCGGGGACCTCCCGCAATTCCAGAGTTCTCGGCGAAGTTAGAAAAGCTGCCTGCATTCGATTATCCTCACGACTATTGGTCCCTTTTGAGCTTCCGGCCGACTGCGCCGCCGGGATGCGTCCGTCCGAATTGCTCCTTCGTATAGCCCCGAAATTCCAGCAATACGACGCACAGTGCGTCACAAGCGGCGGCATTAACAAGCGAACTCCCAGTGGCGATCATGCCATAGGGATCCACCTCTTCGGGCGTAACAACGCGGTAGACCAGATCGCTGAGACGGCCAAGCTCTGAATCGGGCCTTTCCGTCTGAACGATGATCCTGGCGCCTCGATCTTTTGCGATCCGCACAAACTCGTTCAATTCGGCTGTCTGCCCGCCTTTCGAAATGACGTAGACAATATCCCGTTCCGTTACCGAACCGGCGCCGCCGTGAATTGCATTGGCGGCATTGATAAACAGAGCGGGCGTTCCGCAGCAGGCCAGTAGATGCGCAAATCGTTCGGCCACGGCCCAACATGTGCCGGCCCCTGCAACGAGCACGTGGCCTTTGCACGCGAATATCGTCCCGACGACCTCGGCCAGCGTCTCGGGCAGCCGTTGTTGAAGGTCGCGGACGGCGTCTGCCTCCGCTTGAAGTGCGCGGCGAGCTTCCTCGAGAATTTGTTCTTTCGACATCTCTGTCATCTTCTACTAGCTACCTCAAATCTTCAAGATGATACGTTGATATTTATTCCTCGACTCTGATAGTGCGACGGCTCAGCTTCGCAAGGTACGTACTCCGAAGCCCGTCTATCAAGACCGCGAGAAAGACCAAAGCTGCGGCGACGAGAGGGTGCAGGTATAGATCCACGCGGGCCGCAACCAGGCTACTGGAAACCGCCCGAATAAAGACGGCGCCCAGCACGACGCCGGGAAAGACCCTGCCCACTCCTCCGAACAGGCTTACCCCTCCGAGGACTGCCGCCGCGATGGCGTCGAACTCATCGCCTTTGCCAAAGCCGGCATTGACGTTGCCGAGCTGGGCTATGGAGATGAATCCGCCGAGCGAGGCGAATACTCCGCACAGAACATACGCTGAGGTGAGTGACCTATCCGTGTTGACGCCGGCCTTGTGGGCGGCTTCTTTGTTGAACCCCACAGCGTAGATCTGACGACCCAGCGTCGTGTGCTCCAAAAACATCCACGCACAAAACACGACGACAGCGAAAATGACGATCGGGTATGGAACTATACCGAGCAGCTCTGCAGAACCCAACCCCGTTACCGAATCGGGGAAATTGATCGCTTGCGATTTCGAGAACATCAGACCGACGCCCCTCCCCGTCACCATCGTCGCCAGTGTCACTACGAAGGGCATGATCTTGAGTTTCGTCACGGCAAAGGCGTTGACAATACCGAATAGGGCGCCGACCAACAGGCACAGCAGCAGTGCGGGCCAAGGGTTGATCGAGTAACGCTGCATCGCCAGCCCGGCGATCACCGCCGAGACGTACATATTCGAACCTACGGAAAGGTCGATCCCGCCTGTTAACAAAACGAACGTCATTCCTGTTGCCACGATACCGATATAAGAAGCCTGTTTGACGGCGTTTTCCAGACTCTGATAGCGCAGCGATTGCGGCGCTACCAGCCCAAAGATGATGAACACCGCCGCGAGCAGCAACACCGGCGTATGGTTGAGTACCGCAAATATCAGTTTGTTTCGCTTCTCAGTCATACGAAGAATCAATTCTCGCTGCTGCCGGAAGCCTTGCTTCCGCCCCGGCCGCTGAATGCCGCTTGAAGTATCGCCTCTTGGTCGTAATCGCCCCGGTGGAACTCCGCCCTTATCTCGCCTCTGCTCATGACCAATATCCGGTCGCACAGTCCCACAAGCTCCTCCAGCTCCGAGCAGATGTAGAGAATCCCCGCTCCAGCCTCAGCCAAGGTGTTGATAATCCCATATATCTCGTACTTGGCGCCGACGTCGATACCTCGTGTCGGCTCGTCAAGGACGAGCACCTTTGGATCGGCCAGGAGCCATTTGCCGATCACCACTTTCTGTTGGTTGCCGCCGCTGAGATTCTTCGCACGCTGTTTCCGAATCGGCCCGCCTGTGATCCTGAGCTTTGCGGCCATTCCGTCGGCAAGCTCCGATGTTCTGGATCCATCAACGATAGCACCGCGGCCGAACTTCGAGGACTTCTGCAAGGTCAGAAGGTCGAGATTGTCCATGACGGTCGCTTCCATCAGAAGGCCCTCCGTGCGGCGATTCTCAGTCACGAACGCCAAGCCATTGCGGATATTCGCACGAGGTGATGCGCCTGTCACGTCACTTGCTCCTACGACGATTCTTCCTGAGTTGCAGCGGTCTAACCCGAAGATGATTCTCGCCATTTCACTGCGCCCCGACCCCATCAATCCAAAAACGCCCAGAATCTCTTTCTCTCGCAGTTCAAAGGATATATCTCTGACGATGCCTGGCTGCGTGAGACCCTCTACCTTCAGAACGGCGGCAACACCAGGCCTTGTGCGTCGAGCTGGGTACATCCCGTCTATCCTGCGGCCCACCATGTCAGAAATCATCCTGTCCACGGTGTATTTGCCACAGGGTCCCGTGCTGACCAGACGTCCGTCTCGCAGCACAGCTATCGTGTCAGATACTCGCAGGACATCCTCGAGAATATGAGAGATGTAAATGATGGTCCTGCCCTGTTCTTGCAGCCTCCCGATGATCCCGGAGAGTCTCTTCCTCTCGCGAGCGGTCAGAGACGTTGCAGGCTCATCGAAGATCAGAACCCGCGAATCCCTGCCAAGCGCTCGTGCAATTTCCACAAGCTGCCTCTCACCAGGCGTTAGCAGCTCGACGGGAGTAGCCGGCGAGATATCCAGGTTAACCGCAGAAAGGAACTCTTTGGCCTGTCGGCGGGCGCAGCGTTTATTTATGAACGGCGACCGGCCAAGCCGGGGGAAGCCGTCGATAAAAAGGTTGTCCGCAATGCTCAAATTGGCAAAGAGGTTCAGTTCCTGGTGGATAAAGGCTACCCCTGCACGAGCCGCCTCAGCCGGACACACAGGACGATGCTCTTGACCAAAAAGTCGGATCCGGCCTTCGTTCGGGGCGATCACGCCGCCGAGGATGTTCATTAGGGTGCTCTTGCCTGCGCCGTTCTCTCCGATCAATCCCAGGGTATGTCCCTCTTCGATCGAGAGGGTCACCTTATTCAAGGCGGGGACACCGAAGAAACTCTTACCGACGCCGTCAAGTTCAAGCGCCCAATCGCCCATATCAGGATACCCTCCCCAATGCAGGTTGGCTCACAATGACGCGGGTGCGCAGCGCATCCAAGAGGGCTGCCATGAGTATCACACATCCCTTTATGATATCAATAGAATAGAAGTCCAAGGGCATTTTGTTCAGCGAATTATCGAGTACGACGAAGAACAACACCCCATATACAGCCCAGAGCACTCTGCCTTTGCCCCCGGACAGGCTGATCCCGCCGATCACAGCCGCCCCGATAACATCCAGCAGGAGATTTCTGCCCAAGGTCGGCCGGCCCGCCTCCAGCCTCGCGGAATAGAGAATCGATCCTACAGCGGCGCAGAAACCGCTGAAAATGTACGCCGAAATCATAACGCCCCGCGTTGGGATGCCCGAAACCGTTGCCGTCCGGATGTTCTGTCCGACGGCATAGAACCAACGGCCGAGCACACTCAGGTTCAGAATCACAAACGCGAGGGCTGCAAGCGATACAACAAGCAGCAACGCCCACGGGACCGGGCCGATAGCTCCCTTCCCAATTGTTATGAATGTCGCCGGCAGGTACATGATATTCTCCGATCTAGTTAAGTAGATCGCCAACCCGCTGAAAAAGGACATGGAAACCAACGTGACCATGAAGGGCGGCATTCTCAGTTTGGCCACGGCCAGGCCGTTTAGAAAACCAACGGCTGCGCCAACAGCAAGCATCACGAAAACGGCAGTTAGTACCGCCCAGTCGCCCGTGAGGGGCCCGCCCTCTTCTGTGAAGACGACGCCCCAGAGAGGGTTATGTTCGAACTTGGCCGGATCGAAGTGTGTGGCCATAAGCATAGCGCCCAGCACACTTGTCACAGCCATGATAGAAGTCTGTGACAAATCGATTCCGCCGACAATCAGCACAAACATTTGACCGATGACTAGTGCCAGCAGCGGCCAGACGTTACTTAGGAGATTCGCCATATTGCGCCGGCTTCCCATGTGCGGATAAATCGCCCAGATCAAAAGGAAATACAAGACTGTCAGCACAAGGACGAAGTGATCCGACAAAAAAGCTCCCCCCAGCAAGCGAAGTAAAGTCCTCCGAGTCCTCATTTCGGCGTGGCGGTCTTTGCCGACTCCAAAATCCTATAGCCCCACATGTCCGTCTGACGCTCGGCCATGTTCTCCTGGGTCAAGGCAAAACCCGGATCCTGTATCCATTTTTCGGGCTTGGTTTCGCCTTTCTCAATGGCATCGAGCAGGGCCTGTATAATCGCATCGGCCTCGAAGAACAAATCTTGCACGCCGGTGGCATCGACATAGCCTTCTTTCATCAGGTTGTAGGCGGTAGAGTCACCGTCCAGCCCTCCCAGTATCACGTGGTCCGGGTCGCCGATGGGCTTCCATTTTCCCAGAGGCTCCAGCACGGCCTTAATCTGAGGATAGAGGAAGTCCGACGACGTGAAAATAAAGTCCACTCCCGGCTCCAGTTGGAGGGCCGCTTCGAGATTGGCCAGAGTTGTAACGGCATCCCACTTCGTCGGAACCTCAATCGGCTTTTCGAACAGGTCGGGCTGTGCGTTCACCGCCTCGTAAAAGCCGTTTTTCCGCTCGACGGAATTCTGGTCGCCGAGGTCACCCACGAGGATCAAGGGCGTCATTTTGCGATTCAGTTTGCGGGCGGCCTTGACCATGTACGTGACGGCTTCTTTGGCGATTCTCTCGTTGTGCGCTACTACCACGAGGGCGGGATGGCTTCTATCAGCGGGTGGACGATTGAATACCCCGATTGGAATGCCCGCCCTGTTGGCCTCACCGGTGATCGTCACGGCGCTCTCGCCGTCCTGGGGGATCATGATGATGCCGTCCACGTCCTGGGCGATAGCATCGCGGATCTGCTCAAGCTGGCGGTTGGCGTCTTGATGGGCATTGCGCTCCAGGACCTCGACGTTCCTCGCCCGGAGCGTCTCGGTGATGGCCTTGTGAGCGGCCACCCAGTACTCCGTTTCAAGGTCCTGAAAAGCGAAACAAATGGTGAGTTGGCCGGATTCCTCGGGGCGGCGCGAACAGCCAGCGCTCGTAGCCGCAATGGCGATCAGCAGAGCAACAAGGATGGATCTGCCGGGCGTCTTCATCCTTTGTCCTTCCTATAAAGCTCAAAAGCCGTATAATCACAGGCTCAGGTTTCGAACGTATGAACATTATTGAAGCGGCGTCGATTTGTCAACCGCAATTCTGCTGCCCTTGACCGTCTCAAGACCCGTTTCACAAGGCCAGAAGGAGCAACGCGATGAAGGCGAAGCAGACTTTTGCTGTAATTGTGACCTCTCGCAACATCTTTCCCGCCGAGTTGGCCAAACAGGAACGCCGGAACATTGCGGCCAGACTGGACGACATGGGCTTCGGCGGTATCCTGCTCGGCGAGAATGACGTCCCAAATGGCGCCGTAGAGACGTACAGTGACGCCAAGAAATGCGCCGCCCTGTTCAAACAGATGCGTGACGAAATCGACGGTGTGATCGTGGTTTTGCCCAACTTTGGAGATGAGCAGGCTGTTACGCAAGCCATCGACATGTCGCAGCTTCACGTGCCTGTGCTGGTTCAGGCGTGCGATGAAGCAGACCCGACAACGCTAACCCTGGGCAAGCGGCGTGATTCTTTTTGCGGCAAGCTGTCTTTGTGCAACAACCTGTATCAGTATGGCATACCGTTCACCAACACCACGTATCACACCTGCCGGATCTCTGATGAAATCTTCGTTGGAGACCTCAATCGCTTCGCGGCCCATCGACACCTGGATGACGCAGAACGAGTGCGTCGCCAGCGCCATCCAATGTTGGACGGCGGTACAGCAACACTACGGCTGCGCGGTGTGCCTGTCAATGAGCCTGATGGGCGAGCGGGGCAAACCGAGCGCCTGTGAAATGGACGTGGCCGGGGCGATTTCGATGTATGCGCTCAATCTCGCCTCGGGTGGCAAGCCTTCCGGATTCGTCGATTGGAATAATGACTATGGCCGGCAGCGAGACAAATGCGTTGTGACCCATTGCAGCAACTATCCCAAGAGCTTTATGGGCGATGACATCGAAATATCCGAGCTGGACGTCCTCGGCGAATCCCTCGGTCGGGACAACTGTTTTGCAGGTATCAAGGGCAGAATAGCGCCGGGTGATATGACCTTCGCCCGTATCAGTACCGACGACACCCGTGGCATTATCAAAGCCTACGTTGGACAAGGTCGGTTTACGGATGATCCGTTGGAATGCGATGGGGGCGTGGGGGTATGTGAGGTGCCTCGTCTTCAAGCTCTTCTTGATTTTCTGTGCCGGGACGGCTTCGAACATCACGTCGCTATGAGTCGCAGTGACTGTGCGGATGCACTGCAAGAGGCATTCGGCAAATATCTTGGCTGGGACGTCTACAACCACAACAGTCCACCTGCTTAGTGAATCTGAACGGAATTCTGAAACGTCAGACTCGAATCCAGATAGCGAAGAAACTCGCTGAGATAGTGAATTTCTGCTTCAGTTAGGTGGGAGGTGCGCCCGTGTCGATCTCCAGCATTGTAGCGGGCAAAGACCGACTGTATCGTCGTAGCCCTGCCATCATGCAAGTAGGGTTCCGTCTGTCGCAGGCCGAGAAGCGAAGGTGTGTCAAGCCGCCGAAGGGCTTTGTCCTCGCCCTCTTTCCACGTGCCTACGTCGTGGCGGAGGAAATCCCCACGTGCATCCTTTTGCCCGCTATCCGTGTATAGGGGAGGCGGATGGCAAACGGCACAGCCGGCTTTCTCACTGAAAAAGATTCGTTTGCCTTTCTCAATCGCATCGCGGAGCTGAGGGGCAGGTGCCGGAGGTCGTTTCGGTCTGAGGCTCCCTATATATGCGGCCAGAGCATCCAGGTCTTCATCGTATCCGGCATTCGACGGACCGAGATATTCATTGATCCGGCGTTTCGGAACAAACCAACGGCCTGCCATTTTATGTCGCGTGAAGTTGTACGTGTCCTGAATCTCGTCGAGATGGGCCGTGTAGTGAAGGGGCGCACAGGTAAGAGAGCCGCGAAGCGTGTGCGTATCGAGCGGGCCGTCACCAAAGTCCCACTGACGCCCATCCACGCCGCCATCGGGATGGCAGACCGCACAAGACATCCACTGATCCTTCGTCAGACGTGGGTCTGTTGCGGTGCCGAACAGATAGCGTCCCCGAGCAATCTGACGCGGTGTCAAATCATGCGCAAACCGCGGCCGGGATCGCACTTCTCCCGTGTGTGCGCTGAGCGCGACGATTTCCTGACCTGTAAGTGTGAGCACATAAAGCACTCCTCGTGACGCATCGAGTACGATGCCGCCCGGTTCTTGCCCAACCTTCTTAGTGTGCCATCTTGGAAATCTGGTCGCAAGGTCTATTGCGAGAACATCATCGCTTCCGGCGCTCGCCAGGTAGAGCGTGTCAGTATCCACGGCAACCTCGCGCGGACGGTGCGGAGGCACGACAAGCAGGTCAGGGAAGAAGGCGAGAGAGACTTGCTTGGCGTCGCGGGCTACAGCCGCGATAATAGGAAACACAGTACGGTCGAACATACGCCCGCCGAGAACCGTATCCGACCGGATTTGTGGGGCATAGAGCGTGCCGTCAGGCCCGACGGTCATGGACCGACACTGGTTGAGCTGCTTTGACGCTGGGATCCGGCGAAGTATGCGACATTGAAGGTCAAGTCGGGTGATCTGCCCGCTCCGAAAACCTACAGTGTAGATCGAGTCTCCCTCGGGTGAGTAGGTCAGACAGCTCGGCCTGGAAATGGCGGGGCTCATGTTCTCGATATTTCCACCGGTTGCGCTGATGCGCAAAATACGGTTGCCGTCGAAATCCGCTACGAAGAGACTCTCTCCGTCAGGTGAGGGCAAGACCGCCCACGGTTCTCCGGAAATCGACAGCCGCGAAATCTCCCTGAGATCCGTCGCGTCGAGAGCCACAATTTCCCGATTGTCAGACAAGGCGGCATATAAGGTGGATTCGTCACGTGAAAGGGCCACCGATCTGATCTCGCCGCCCGTCTTGGCAACGCGGTCGATGCTCATTCCGGATGGCTCCAACCTGAGCCGAGCCACCTCACCCGACCACCTGTGGCCTGCAAACAGGTAGCTCCCGGAGAATGAAAGAGCGAGAAGAGAACTGTGGGGGGGAAGGATGCCCGCCGCCTTGACTGCGGTTGGACGGACCTTACCAGGCACTCCGGGAGGCTCGTATTGCGGCCTTTTCGCTATCTCTGTGGCCGTGCTCTGAGGTGGAGGCATTCCGGTAGAGGCGAAAGGATATACGTCCTCGCCGTGCAGCAACACGACGCCTGCACGAACGTCTGCGCCGCTGCCGGCCCAGAAGGTGAAGGTCACCGTATCATACCAAGCCGGCTGGCATTGAATGGGATCAGGACTTGGCAGCACGGTGTCGATGTTGGGAAATCCTTTCGAGAGGATTTGTGGATCATAGACATACGTAAAGACTCCTTTCTCTGCCGGTAACTCTTTGCAGTCGATAACCTGACCGGGTAAGCTCACCAAGACCTGTACGTGCCGTGCACTCTGCCCGTCTGGCAAGTGACCACGAATGATAAGAGGTCGTGGTGGCGAGAGATGCCGTCCCCGAGTGAGATCGAAGGCAATCGATCCGGCGTGCTGCGCAACTACCGGTACGACGAACGTACCGGTAGTTGCGCAGCACGCCGGATCGATTGCCTTCGATCTCACTCGGGGACGGCATCTCTCGCGGTTCGTCGGCAACGGGCCCGGGGGTATTGAAAAGACCGACCGCGTTGGAAGGTGTCTCGAAGGACGTCCGTTTTCCGGACGGACTCGTCACACTTCCTCGAACAAGGCCACCGATGGGTGGCCAGACAACCCCGGAAACGCAAAATCGGTCCCCCACTTCGAGTACTGCGCCTGGGGCGATCGCGCCATAGGTCAGAAATACGTCGTATCGTTTCCCTCCGATCTCAAGCAGAGGACCTGACGGTGGTGAGCCGGGGAGCAGGCCGTCAAAAGGCGGCATCACTCGTCGGCCAATGGGGTCTGTTTTGGGATCAATAAGGACGAGCATCGAAGCGTAAGCGCCATAGTGCCGAAAGCCCGTCGTGAGATCGCGAAAGACCGTCCCACCGTAGTTCATCTTAATGTCTCCCGGCAAATCGCCGTTCGGTCCGACACCAAACTGATAGCCGTATACATCGTCGAAGAACCAGTAGCTTGCAGGAACCATGTCTTCTGCCACGTGGGATCGCACTAAAAGGCCCGGCCTCCATGAGGTTGAATAGAAGTAGCCCCACTGGTCCACGGCTTCGGGCTTCATGGATGGGGACAGTCCTCTGGACGACGATGAGACAAACGGCATCTCGCCGATAGCCAGGCGGTCTTCAGGACGGAGAGCATCGGGATACAGCCCAGCCCTACCGGCACCGTCCCTCACTTCGGGCCAGCGCCCAGCGACAAGGGAAGCGATAGTGCCCTCGGGATCTTCGAAGGTAAGGTTGGGAAAGAGCGAGTCGGGATCCCGGTCCCCGAGCCACGCCACATCGCCGCTTTCATAGGGGTAGCAGGTATGTCCCATGTCAAACGCATCAGGCGGCGTGCCCGTGAGGAAGTGAGAGTTCCGCGCAATAAACCACCGCGGCCGCCATTTCATGGATGGCGCCCGGTTTCCTCGCTCGCCGTGGATGACGACGTCCGAGTTTGGCGTGACGACCACGGATGCTCCTCGCCGGCAGGCCATCCACCAAGCCCCTTCTGCATCCACATATTTGGCCGTGACGTCGCAACGGTACTCACCGGGATTCTCGAAGAGCACTGAGCTTTCCTTTGGATCCGGCACGAACACTCCCCAACGATTGGCCTTTCCCTTGACCTGAAGTGTGAAGGCTTTCGTTGGATCGGAGTTCGGCACATGTAGGAAGCTCATTGTAATATCGGCCGGCACAGGTGGCAGCACGCGCACTTGTGGATAGACTTTCGCACCGGGCCAAAACGGCGTTCCAGGTTCAGGAAAGATGTCTATGTCGATGGGCCGGGCGACATAGACGTCGTATGTGCCCGAGATCGTGTGGGGAGCGCCGCTAAGGTCGTTGATCCTCCCTTTCAATGAAACCACATAGTGTCCGTACTGATTGAAGGCGTAGTCAAATTTGTCCCGCCCGGTGAGGTGATACATGTCGGCAAGGCTTGGATTTCCGAACGAAGTACCCACCGGTGCGATGATTCGGTCCCGCACGAGACGATCGGGACAAACGGAGGTGAGATCGTTCTGTGCCGCAACAAACGGAGCAGGACCGAGGCGGTCGATCTTGCCGTCAGGAGTCTCTACAGTCACCGTCAAACTGCTCGATTCACAATCAAACGATATGCGCGGGGGCCATAGCCGGGACTCGTGCGGGCGATCCGTTAGGGATACCAAGGGAAGGTACGGATCAAGCG
>JARRQQ010000467.1:0-4193 GCA_037381725.1 Sedimentisphaerales bacterium | reverse complement strand
GAAAATCAGCACGCCGATATCAATATTGACCTTCGGGGTGAGCGGGAGAGGTCGAATAACCGAGCTAAGCCCCAGGATGAAGAATATGTTGAAGATGTTAGAGCCGATGACGTTGCCGATGGCGATGTCCGGGTTCTTGCGGTATGCGGCGGCCACCGAGGTGGCTAACTCGGGTAGGGAGGTGCCGACGGCGACGATGGTCAGACCGACAGCCATTTCACTGGCGCCCAGAAGCCGCGCGAGTTTCACCGCCCCGTCCACAACCCACGTGCTTCCGACAACCAAGGCCGCGAACCCGGCGATCATGAGTAGGCCTGTTCGCAAGAGTCCGTTCCGCGTGCCGGGCGACGCCTCTTCGTTTGCGCCATTTCGAGCCATACTCGCCGAGTAGTAAAGAAAGATCGCGAAGAAGCACAGCAGGATGAGTCCTTCGCTGCGGGACAATCGGTCGCGGGCGCCGCCGTTCAGAAATCTGTCATTGGCCATGATAGCCAGCAGAATGGCCGCGAGCAGGCTCAGAGGTATCTCTTTTCGGACTGTATTCTTTGCTACCGTCAGAGGATAGATGAGGCCTGAGACGCCAAGGATCAGAAGGATGTTTGCGATGTTGCTCCCGATGATATTGCCGACGCTGATCCCTGTATTTCCTTCAATACTTGCGGTGACGTTCACAGCCAGTTCCGGCAGTGACGTTCCGAAGGCCACCACGGTCAGGCCGATGACGATTTGCGAAACGCGCAGTCTTTTGGCTAAGGCCGATGCGGCGCTGACGGATATATCCGCGCCTTTAATCACGAGGGCGAATCCGACGGCCATCAAGACACAGCTCAGCACACGAGGGCCTCTTGATGCGTCCTGGAGTCCTCGCCCGAAGAGGAGATTTTCTTGTCGATCTCAGCCAGAAGATCGAGCAAGCCCGTTCGGTTGGCGGTTTGCACGGCGAGGCCCGGCCTTGCGTTGGCCTCCAGCACGACCGGGCCTTCGTTGACGTCCAGCACGATATCGACGCCGATGTAACCCATTTGTATTATTGCGCGTAGACTCTGCGCCGTTGTGAGAATGCGGCTCCAGTGAGGTATAGTCAGTCCCCCGATGGCCAGGCCGGTGTCCGGATGGGTCGCTATCGCGCGGTTGCGCCAGACGCCGCCGAGCGTGCGGCCCGTTTCCAGATCGATGCCGGCCGCGATGGCGCCCTGGTGCAGATTGGCGCGGCCCCCGGAGGCTTTCGTGGGCAGGCGGAGCATGGCTTGGGCTGGGCAGCCGCGGTACATGATGATCCTGACGTCGGGCGTTCCACCAACGCTAAGTCCCTCAAAAATCGAATGCGGCAGGATTCTTTGCTCGATAATGACGCGGTCGGACTGGCCCGCCAGGGAATAGAGACCCGACAGCGTTGAGCACACGTGGTATCGAAGTTCCGAAAACGAGATCCGTTCCCCTTTGGTTCCGACAAAGGATTCGCCGTCGCGCCCGGCGATAACGAGGACGCCGCGCCCGCCCGAGCCGCTGGCCGGTTTGATGACAAAATCCGGATGCTCGCCGATCATCGCAGCCAGGTTTCTGGCGTCGCCGAAGCGTTCAATGACGGCATAGGTCTTTGGTACGGCAATTGCATGTGTGTGACACAATTGCTTGGTAAGAATCTTGTCGTCCACGAATTTGTAATTGTGACGCGGGTTGAGCTCGAACAGGTACTGAACGTTCCGCCGGTTGATGCCCAGGACACCCCGACTGCGGAGTTCCCGAGGCCAGGCCCAGGGTCTTATGATTGAGGTCTTGCGCATCAGTGCCGCCCCTTCATAGCGCTCGAAGCGAAATCCCGAAAACGCCACAACTCCGTCAGACGATAGCCCGCGTACCTGCCAATCAGCAGAAGTGCAGCGGCGACAATAAGCAACACTTCGGGGAAGACCAGCACAAGCCGGCTCAAGAAATCAACGCGGAGCAACAGCAAACAGCATATCGCCGCCACTAACGTGCCCCCCAATACTTTGAATGCCTCCGCATATCCGTCTTCCTCGGCCATGACGTTGAATCTCTCCACCATCATCGTGAGGATGACCATGGGAAGGAGGGTCGCGGATGCGGTGGGTGTCAGCCCGAGGTAGTCGAGAATGGAGACTCCCAGGACCATCAGTAGAATGACGAGGGTCAAAATGATGCCAAGGCGTGGAACCATGAGTATCTTGAGCTTGTTGAGACCCAGCTGGGCGAGCACGCCGACGCCGAGAATGACGACGAGAGCCAGCGTGCCCGTTCTCCAGTCGGCTTGCACGAAGCTCAGCGCGATCAGGGCCGGCGTGAACGTGCCGAAGGTCCGGATTCCCACGATGTTTCGCAAAAGGGCCGTCATCAGCGCTCCAAACGGCAGAAGGAGAATGAGTGCTATGACCGCTTGCATGCCCGGCGACAGCCTGGTCAGATCGAGGACGCTCAGCCATCCGTGGGCCGCCCGCGTTTTCGGAACCGGGCTGGGGAATATCCGGCGGATCGACCAACGTGTGCGAAGATCAGCGTCGGCGGCTGAAGCCCTGACGATCTGGCTGCCGTCCACTCTGATCGGCACGAAGGTCGAGGGCATCTCGCCGCGGTAGCCGTTGACGGGATCGTACGAGCGCCAGCCTTTCTTAGTGAACGCCTCGACCCAGCAATGCATTTGAGGTTCCGACGGCGTCGTCAGCTCGAAGCCGCTCACTAATCTGGCCGGGATTTTGACAGCCCTGCACAAAGCCACCATTGCCCGCGCCCGCCCGACGCACGTCCCGCGACGGTACTCCAGGCTTCGGGCCGCGTCCGTGGGGCCTCGCACTCCGCTTGGGACCATATTCTCCGAGCAATAGTCGAAGATGTTCTCCAGCAATTCAGTCTTGCTGCCGGCATTCGACCTCAGACCGGCGACAATCACAGAGACCACCGGCGTCGAGACCTGAACAGCCGGCTCTTCACGGAGGTAGTACGAGACTTCCTGGGCGGACAAGCCCGCCTTCGCCCCCGTTGTCTTCCATATATCGTTTTTGCTCAGATGGATATCGAAATCCGCTGTAAACCGACCCTGTTTCGAGCCGAGAAGGGGGACGATCACGATCTCGCGGGTGTGGGTCTTGCCGCCTCTGACCGTGTCCATCCAGAGGCCGTGGTAGGAGAACGATTCCTTGAAGACCCGGCAATGGGCGGTGCTCTGGGGGATCGCAACGTACACTCTGGCCCCTTTGGTGCTTGGCATCTCGACTTCGTACGTCAGCCGCCAGATGCTCTGGCCGCCGGGCAGGGCGGGTCCCTCCAGGGACCTGGCGCGCATAGCTAAGCAAAACGCGCCGAGCGCGGCCAGAACAACCGCAATGGAAACAACCAGTTTCTGTTCTTTGATCACTTTTCACTCAACGAATTGCAAAAACAACGTATCCGACTTTGCTTCTTTCTCGGGGAAGTAGAGAATATACACGAACCTCTTGAAAGGATCTTCCAGAAAGACCGACCGTTCGGAAGCGCTCTGGCCGTACTCAAGATGCTTGTAACCATCGGCATCGAATCCGGCGGGTGCCGCCAGCGTGAAGAAGTACAGGGGCGTGAGCCGTCGGATGGGTTCGTTCTTCAACTTCCTGACGATTCCGGCGACCTGGCTGCCCGGGAACATGCGCACGAGGTACTTCTCATTTTTTGCTTCGGCCAGCCTGTACCTTGGTGTCGAGACCTTCACGGTATGGGGACCGGTGAATGCCGCTGAAACCGGATCCTTCCTGGCTCTAAGGGAAGGCGGGAACAGCCTGATTTCAGGATCACCCCAAAAACCGAAACTCAGCGCCGCGCGGTAGGTTTTTGCTGTCTCCTTGTGGCCTCGTTGCTTCTTCAACGCCGCCAGGCAGAGAAAGTAGTTCCGCGCATCTCGCAGGGCCTCACCGACCGTCTGGTTCCTGTACAGGAGGCCGTCGCAAAACGCCTTGACGAAGGCACTGCCAGAGGCGCTGTACACGTTCGTCGTGCTTCCCACCAAGCCCGCGCCGCCCAAGTCGAGGATGCGCCGGTTAGTCGGTTCCTCCAGCGAGTGGCAACTCTGGAGGACCACAACCGGCAGACCCGCCAATTGCTCCAGAGGAGTGTATGGAGGCCTCTTCTCGGTATCGATCATCGCGTCATCCTCGCGTTCCCCGTTCGCAGCCGGTTCGGACCCGTCCGGCGGTCCCTCGTAGCCATAC
>JARRQQ010000466.1:0-8185 GCA_037381725.1 Sedimentisphaerales bacterium | reverse complement strand
GGGTCAATCGTCGGCTGGGGTTTGGATAGTGGTGGTCAGGCTACGCCTCCTCACGGCAATGACTTTGTGGCCGTGGGCGGTGGGGGGCGTTGGCCCACGAAGCAGGCACTTGAGGGCTACAGTCTCGCCCTGAAATGCGATGGCTCCCTTGTCCAGTGGGGCCCCTATATGTATGGGTTGCCTCCTGACGGCAATGATTTTATGGTCATAGCCGCGGGTCAATTTCATGGCCTAGCTCTGAAAACCGACGGTTCTATCGTCGGCTGGGGCGCGAATAGCAAGGGTCAGGCTACACCTCCCGCCGGTAACGATTTCGTGGCAATTGCAGCCGGATACAATCACAGTCTGGCCATCAGGAGGAATTGTGAATACGTGCTTGCCGGGGACCTGAATGATGATTGTAGGGTCGATTTCTCTGATCTGGCAATGATAGCGGCGAACTGGCTCATCGACTGCAATCGGGATCCGAAGAATCCGGCCTGTGCGCCCAAGTAGATGGCTCGCCTGCGTGGGATCGCGCGGTTTACGATTTCTTCTTTTGCCTGATTTTACTCTCCGTTCCGGCCAGAAGGCGCTTTATGTTCTCGCGATGACGGATGATGACCATCAGCGGGATCACACAAGCAGCGATGAGAAGGGGCCACAAGTCGGCGAGATGCCAGTTTGGTATCAGGATAGTGAGCAGGACCAGGGCGAGCGGGAAGGTGATGGAAGCGGTAATCGACGCCAGAGAGACGTAGCGCCCGATCAGAACGACCACCACCCACGTCGCGATGGCGAACAATCCACAGATGGTGAAATACGGCCAGAGGCCCAGGGCCACGCCGAAGCTTGTTGAGACGCCCTTGCCACCCTTGAACTTGAGATAGAGTGGGAAGATATGACCTAGGATGGCGGCGCAGCCGACGGCCAGCCAGAGCGAGAGCACGGCAACTCTTCCAGCGTCCGGCCGGCTCGATAACGTTCGGACTAGGGGCAAAGTCGCGAGCATCGGGACCGCACCCTTGAGCACGTCGAGAGCGAAGCACACATAGGCCCATTTCCTGCCCAGAGCGCGAGCAACGTTGGTGGCGCCGATGTTGCCCGAGCCGATGGCGCGCAGATCCTTGCCGTGGGCCTTGGCAATAAGCACTCCGAACGGCACCGAGCCGAGCAGATACGCCCCTATGATGGCGAACGGGAAGAACGTGTACGTCATCTTTGCCCTTTCTTCTGCAAAATGGACTCGTAGACGGCCATCAATTCCTTCGCCACCCGGTTGACGGAGACCCTCTCCTTGAGATTATCCTCGGCGATAGCTTCGGACGCTTTTCGGATGTTGTCCCTATCCGTAAACCAACGGATCGCCCCCGCCAGCGTCTCGACGCTCTCAGGCGTGTCGATCACTCTTCCGTGCCGACCATTCTCGAACAGGTCCGTCGCGCCGTTTAATGACGGGCTTGCCCGCGGCTAGCGCTTCGAGAATGAATCGGCTGGACGGGTCGTAGAAGGTTGGCAAAACCGCAACGTCCACGATGGACAGAATGGTTTGAACGTGGCTGAGGTGCCCCAGGAAGACGACTCTCTGGCCGGACGTGGTTGCGTTGAGTCGTCTTGCGTAGCGGCGGTACCTCTGCGTCTTGTCATTGCCGACTACGATCAGACAGCATTTGCGTTCTCCGTCGCGGTCCGCAATCAGGGTCATGGCTCGCAGCAGTGGGCCCAACCCCTTCAGTCTGAAATTATGCGCGACGAACAGGAACAGCACGGGATCGTCCGATTCGCGGATCTGCACGTCGGCTAGAATCTGTGCGCGGAGCCGGTCGGCTCGGTCTCTGTCGATTTGCTTTGGGCTTTTGACGCCGTTCGGTATGACGATGATGCGCCGGGGATCGGTCCCGTAGTGTCGTTCGAATTGCCCGGCGACGTATTCCGAAAGGGCGGCGATGACCGGCCCGTCGGCCCGGCGGGCCAGCTCGGCTTCGGTCCGTAAAAGGGCGGATCGGCGGTGATTGAAGAAGGCCGTGATCTTCTTGTAAGCTTCGACCAGTGTACTTTGATGGCTGGCAATATGACGCTGAATGGATTCGGCGTACGTGCCTCCTCGCGGCTGATAGACGTCGGCGAAGTCGAAAGGTAGAACGCTGTGAACGATGTCGTAGTCGCTTTTCGCCAAGTGCTCCTTCAGCGCCTTGACGAAGATCGGATAACTGACCCGCCTGCCCGGCTCGTCCCGGCACACGACTTGCACGCTCTTGGTATTCGCCTGTCCCCGTGCCGCGAGGATGGTGACCTTGGGACCGAGTCCGGACAGAGCCGCCGCCAGCTCGAAAACGGAGCGTTCAGCGCCTCCGAGGGCGATCTTGGCTCGTTCAACAATGATGGCGACTTTTCTTACCATGCGTCTCAATCAGTCTGCTCGGCGAACGGGACCTCCCAGCCGCGTCGTTTGGCGTGGCGGGCCATTCGCTCAGCCTTCCTTATCACCCGGCGAATGACTGCCTTGTCCTCGGCCGTGAGCTTTCGCCAGCCGGCATAGGCGACGTAGAAACGCAGCCTGTCGGTCTTCGAGAAGTGGCGGGCCGGCGCCGAGTAATAAACCTGGGCAAGGTCTTTCACACGGAATCGCTGATCCAAAACCGCGGGCTTGAAGGCCCGCGCCAGGTCGATCAGAAAAAACCGGCCCTCATCATCGCAGAAGATGTGGGAAAAGTACAGGTCCCGATGACGATAATGCGTCTGGTGAAACCTCTTGATAAACTTTGCCAGCCGGGCGATGAAACCGCGGCGCAGCCTCAGGTTCGCCCGCGTCGGCGGTCCCTCGAAGTAGCCGGGCAGTCTGCGTTCTATCGCATCGGCGTTCGGAATCTTCTCCGTGACGAGAAAACTCCTTTTCTCGAACAGGGCGCCCCATTGCTCTCCATACGAAACCAGTCTGGGTGCAGCTATACCCTCAGCGGCTAATTCCATCGCGGCAGTGACCTCAAGGCGGGCGCAGGTTTTGCGGCCGCGAGCCGTCAGCCAGTTCTTGAGTTGATCCAGGACCGGCGGGTGGTCGTAGCGCTTTAGAAAGACGGTCGTGGATTGGACTGATCCGGGTGATTCGAGGTCGAATTGAAGACGGCTGCGATGACGGGCAAGATTCTTCTTCGTCAGATTTTCGGCCGCGTTGAAAGAAAAGACCGCGTCGATGGAAGTCAAGCCAAGTTGACTCATCGCGTCCCGGTGGTCGGGAGCGACGAAGAACGATTTTGAGATTTTCGCAAGTCCGTGCTGCGGCATGCGTTGTCGCCCGTTATTCCACGTCGCTCAGGAAATAATCCGAGAGCACACCCATGAACCGGTTGTACTTGATGGCGTAATGCGACAGTCCCTCCCTCGAGAAATGCTGGGAATATTCACCGTCCTGCTCGATCAAGCCGGGCGAGACTCTGTTCCATTCATCTTCATCCATCGCCAGAATCCCTTCCGTCTTTTCGGCGTAGAAATCCGCCATCGGAAGCTGCGAGTGCGCGTTGACAAACCACGGCATGATCCGGCCGACTTTTCTCAGCAGCAGGTCGTGCTCGGGACCGAATTCCAGGCACGATTGATCGGTGAAGTTCTTCAGACGATTCATTTTGTCTTGGTTGATGAAGCCGCCGTCGAGGCTGATCTGATGCGCTTTCGTCCCCGGGAAAGGAAAGAAGTACGTCCAGCGAAAGCGGCCCGGCCCGGCCCGGCCCATCAGCTCGATCGTCTGGAATACGTCGTCGCGCGTCTCGTGCGGAAAGCCGATGATCAGAAACACCGAGCTGTGCATGCCGTTTTCGTTCACCATTTTGATCGCTTCGATGATTTGCTCATTGCTCATGTGGCGATTGAGTATGCTGGTGCGTATTTGCGGGCTGCCCGACTCGACGCCGAATTTGACGATCTTGCAGTTGGCCTTCGCGAGCGCTTCGGCGCGCTGACGGTCGAAATGGCCCACGTGTCCATTGACAACGAATGGGATGTTGGAGACCTTTTTGTACGCGTCGCAAAATTCTTCTACGTAGGCGCCGTCGAACGTGAACAGGTCGTCGTCGAAGATGAAGGTCTTGATGTTGCGGTAGTTCTTCTGCAGGTATTCGATTTCCCGGATCATCTGCTCGACGCTGAAGCGGCGCATGTAGTTGAGCTGTCTGAAACTGCATTGCAGGTCGTCCTTGTAGGCCTTGACCATGACGTGATTGAAGCAGTAGGTGCATGAAAAGGGACAGCCTCGCGAGGCCATCAGGCCCACCCAGCCCTTCTTGGCGTCGATCATTCGCTGGAAATCCATGCTCTCGTAGTCTTTCGGGGGTAGCGCCGCGAGATCAGGTAACGGTCGCACGGGGTTGATCTTCACCGTGCCGTTCTCAATGAGTGCAAGATTTCGCACGTCGTCCACGGGCCGGCCTTGCTCCAGCCTCTGAACAAATTCCAGAAAGGCCTCCTCACATTCGCCGCGAAAAACGTAGTCGAACAGGCCCGTCTGCAAGATTTCCCGGACACTCGCCAGGGTGTGAATCCCGCCAATGACGAAGGGGACGGAGCACACCTTGCGCGCCCAGGACGCAAGCATCCGCGTATACGGCCACTGGTTCGTAACGACCGAAAAGGCAAGGATGTCAGGTTCCTCGGCGGTGATCCGCGAGACGAACTGCTCCTCGGTGGGAAGCGGCTCGATCTCTTCGGAAAGCTGCCAGAACCCTACCTCGTGCCCAGCTCCCTTGAGGACGGAGGCCATGTGGGAGACTCCATAGTTGAAGCCCAACTGCGATTCCGCTGAGGGGTAGATGAAAAGCACTTTCATGGCGTTTATGATTTTTGTTAGACCTACTTACTGTTCAGCCGGACCATGCGGAGTCCTTTGGGGCCGTTTGTCAGCGCGGTTCCGTGCCTTGATCTCGACGATCCTCGTCGGTTGCTTGACGACCGTCGGGGCTGTAGCGGCGCGCTCTTCCGTGATCCTCTGCAGGACCGCTTCCGTATCGACGTGCGCCGGGTCAGTGAGCGTGTTGACGTGCACAATCGCGCATTGCGTGTCTCCACACGCGCTCCACCGGCGCACAAAGTGCATATTGTTGCTGCCGGCGAAGATGGTCAACGTGGGCACTTTGGCCGCCGCTGCTACGTGCTGGCACGCCGAATCGTATCCGATGAATTGGTCGGACTCCGCGATGAGCGCCGCCACTTCACCTATCGCGCAGTCCATGCCGACGACGCCGTGCGAGAGTTGGGGCAGGGTGGAATCCTGGAAGCTCATGCTCGACGCACGCAGGCCTTGCTTTCGCACGGTCTCAAGCAGGGCGGCGGTGCGCGACAGCTCTTCGGTGCCGAAGCCCCTGTCCAGGAGTACGACGGTGCCGGGAGACTCGAGTATCGCCGCCAACAGTTTTGCCTCGAAGTCGTCACTCAGCCTTTTTCGTGGATTTGTGCCGACCCCGAAGTTTACAGCCACGACCCGACGGCACCCGGCGGCACGCAGCGCGCCAGCAATCGCCCGTGCCCTGAGACGAGCGGGAACGAGCGGCCAAATCGCCGGATAGCAGAAGCCGGAGGTCCCGAATACATCGGTCATCCAACGATTCGCTAATTCAGCCATGCAGAGATTCCCGGACGACGTATCGCTTCGCACTCCAAGTTGCGAGACGCGAGAGTCGGGGTCGATGAGCAAGGCGTCCCGCTCGGCCTCCGCCGGCATTTCCTGTTCGAGAATGTCCAGCGCGGCGTGCCAGCTTGAGAAACGCTCGAACAGTCCCCCGGAGCGGGCATAGCCCAGCCGACAAATTCGGACGCCTGGGTGGCCTCCAAAGATACCTTCCAGTTTGGCATCTCCGATGACCACGATTTCGGTCTTTGGGAAGATCTTCATCAGCCGCTGGATCATGACGCTGAGAATGGCGACGTCGGCCCCGATCGTCACGCGGGAGAGGAGGATCACCTTGGTCGGCGGCTTGCCGGCGTCGTAAACGTACCTCCGGCTGTGCACCAAACTGGCACGATGGAAAAGCTGGTCGTACGTGGTCACTCCAAAATCAGTCAGCCGCTTGTCCAGCAAAGCTCCCTCCGGGAGTTCTCGACAATACGAAATCACTTGAGACATGACCCGGCTATAGATTTCTACGGGCCTCTCTTCGTAATCGTCGCACAACTCTTCCACGATGACCCCGAAAAGCGCCGAGGATGCCCGGTTATTGAGGTCCGGGTCGGGGAACGACGTCGCCATTTCGCACAATAGCTCGACGTACTCAGCCCCGTAGAGACCGTTCTGATAGTACCGGTCGATAAACGCATGCGCCACCTGCCGCGCTATCTGCGACAACTCGTCGGGTGATGTGGACGAGCTCTTCAAGGCACGCCATTTTGCTCGATAGGCGGAAGGTTCCATGTTAGCTGTATTCCTTCAGCAATTCTGCCGTGGCGGTGAAGACTTCGTCGGGCGTTATCTGCCTCATGCACTCGTGTTCCCGCGGACAGACTTTCTTGTGGCAGGGCGAGCAGTCCAACTCTTTTCTGATCACGACCGTTCTGTCCAGATTGGAGGCGGTGTAGCGAGGGTCGGTCGATCCCATAATCACAACGGCCGGAACATCGAACGCCACGGCGTAGTGACGGGGGCCGGTGTCATTGGTGACCAGCAGATTGCACCGCCGGACCAGCGGTTTGAGCAGCTCAAGGTCAACATTGTCGCTACTGGTATCGATGATCGTCGCTTGGCTTTGCCTCACAACCGCCTGGGCGATGGCCTTCTCCCCCGGCCCGCAGAAAAGCAGGATTTTGGCCTCTAGCTCCATTTGGCACCGTTCGGCGAGTCTGCCAAAATACTCGGCCGGCCAGCACTTGGACGAGCCAAAACTCGCCCCCGGATTCAGGCCGATGACAAGGTCTTGGGCCTGAACGCCGTACTTGTGAATCAGCGCTTGCCCACGTTCGAGGAGTTTCTCGCCGATAAAGAGCCTCGGTTTGGTGTTCTGAGGCACTTTAAGGCCCAGCCAACGGCAGATTTCCAGGTAGTACTGGGGCATGGGGACAGGAACAATCTGATGGTTTTCTCGCTCAGGTTCGGGACCGCCGCTCAGAAAGGCGCCTCGCAACTCGTGGCGGTAGCCGTATGTCTTCTTTACACCGCCCAGCCGCATCGTCAAGGCCGACCGGAGGGAGTTGGGCAACAGAACGCCCACGTCGGCCTTGCGCCGGCGCACCTGCTTGACCGTACTCACGAAGCCGCCCAACGACTTGTTCTGACCGTCAATGAAGTCATCGAACCAGGGGCCATCCCTGACGATGCCCTGGGCGTCTTTCTTCAAGAGGCCGACCATCTTCACGCCGGGAAGGTTCTCCCGAAAGCAGTCAAACAAAGGGGTAGCCATCACGATGTCACCCACCCAACTGGGACAATAGATCACAACAGTATCGATATGTTCCGGAAGGTTATTCATTTTCTTCCATGCATCATGTAGAAGGTCAACGCCATGAGCTGGAAGACGGCGGCAAAGCTAAGTGCAATGAAGACCGAACTGTCTTGGCGGGCCGGGCTCATGAGAAACCATATCGTCACGACCAGGCAAAACAAAACGATCACCTGCACCATCCCGGCCATCAATCTCATCACAGAGAACTCGCTGAACATATCGTCGCGCTGCATACTCTTGAGCTGAGCGAGGATGCTGTTGAGCAGAGCTTCCGTTCTTTCCGAGGAGGCCGGTTGCGACCGCTCGACGTCGAGTCGTGAGTCTTGAATCTCCGGCTGCGATTCCTGAACCTCCGGTTGTGACTGCTGAACTTCCGGTTGGGGCGATGGTTCTTCAGTCTGCGGGTCCGGCTCGACCGCGTCGGAAACCGGCTCGGCCGGGTTGGCCACAGCCGCCTCCTCCTGGTTCTGATCGCTACCGGCTGAGCGCAGATATTTCTTGATGATGTTGACCGCTTCTTTGATGTTTATGGCTTTATAGTCGGCTGCGGTTCCCTCAAGTGACATGGACGTGCCGGTCGATTTCTGCTGGGAGGGCTTGTCGATCCGTATTGTCCTGCAGCCGGCCTGCCGTCCCGCCTCGATGTCCCGCCGGCTGTCGCCGATGCACCAGGACTGGCTCAGGTCGAGACCCATCTCGGCGGCGGCTTTCTTGAACATGCCGGGCGCCGGTTTTCGAAACTCGCTTTCTTTGCTGAACTCGGGCACCACGCCGTCCGGGTGGTAAGG
>JARRQQ010000465.1:0-6932 GCA_037381725.1 Sedimentisphaerales bacterium | reverse complement strand
TCCGTTGCGCACACCACCCACAGCCACAACGCCGCCGAGTTTGTTGCGAAGCATGAAACCATTGCGCCGAAACATCACAGACCTGTCTAAAAAGGCCTTGCACTGCGACGTCATTGTCCCTAGATACACGGGCGTACCGATTACGATTCCTACGAGCTCCTTATCATTAAGCGCGGAAATGAGCGAGTTAAAATCATCGTCCTGTTTGCACTTGAGCCGTGTCCTGCAGTAATCACAATCCAAGCAACCATGGATGTCCAAGCCGGCAAGCTCAACGATATCGGTTCTGATGTTGTCCGATTCTTCGCGCGCTGCGTTGAGACAAGCCTCCAGACTCTTTTGAGTTGTCTGGCCTTTACGCGGACTACAATTGATCCCCATTATTCTCATTTTTTCTCCTATCCTCTTCAAACCCGATGGTCGAGTATCTCTGCATGAGGCCGCGACATAATTTTCAGAAGATAATATGTCCGCTATTCGTGTTTTCCTTGCTCAAATATGGCCGTACCAATTCTGACCATATTTGAGCCTTCCTCTATGGCGACCCTGTATGAATTCGTCATACCCATGGATAGGTATTTCATCTCTATGTTCGGCAGGCGAAGCTCTTTGATGGTATCAAATAGTTTCTTTGTTCTTCTGAAATACGGTCTGACATTCTCAGGATTGCCAAAGCGAGGGCCCATGGTCATGAGACCCTCTAATCTGACGTGCTCGAGTTTCGATAGGGCCTTGACGAGATTTTTCACATATTTATCAAAAGGCTCATGGTCTGCCGGCCTTATGCCTGCTTTCGAGTCCTCGCTCCCAATATTTATTTCCAGATAAATTGGAACTCGGGATTCTTTTGCAGTTTCAACTCGTCTGTCAATTGCCACGGCCTTGGGTAAAGAGTCAATCGTCTGAATGGCATCGAAGATCCTGATCGCCTTATTTATCTTATTCGTCTGTAAGTTGCCGATCATATGCCATCTGACTTTCGTGGCGTTTTTCTCTAAAGCGTTGTATATTTGTCCCGCTTCCTGAACATAATTTTCGCCGAGATCCGTTGCTCCAGCGGCGATAACTTCCTTGATTTCTTCTGGGGTTCGGCTCTTGCATGAGACAACGATCGTGACATCATCTGGAATGTCTCGCCGGATGCTTGCATAATTCGTTGTGATACTCATACCAGTGTTATCTCACCTGCTTTTGTTGCCGCAATGGTTGTTTCATTCAAGACTCACACGGTCTCTGGTTACAGGGGGTATCGCGTCCGCAGCAAGGCCGGTCTCGACCACACGCAGGCACCGTGCCGGCGGCATAATCCGTTGCATCTGAGTTTGAACCTTTGAAAATGAAACCTCTTCCTCCACTGATTAAACGCTGAACACTGCCGCTACATTCTGGGCATTTCCTCAAGGGCTTGTCCTTCATACTCTGGAATCTTTCAAATGTCCAACCGCAATCCTGACATCTATATTCATACGTTGGCATGACTATTTCTCTCTTCTATAATGTTTTCTCGTACAACATGCATCTTGCTCTACGAAACTGATTCAGTCCTTGGTTGGCTGTGTAGACCATCACTTATGAGACTTTCACACCGTTGACTGATTCAAATAACAACATGGTGACCGCGACGGCCGTTGTCCACAAACCTTTCTGCCCTCTCGCTGTCTGTGTAATGTTCGAGGTTCTGATGATCAGGCCGCTGGCTTTGTAGACCTACTCTTTTTCAGACCACGGACCAACGTTTTCAGTCCGTGGTCGCGGCTAATAATCTTACACTGCGGTGGTAATATCGATGAGACCTGAACCAAGTTCTGTTGGGCGACACCCGCTTGCCTCAGCGCTTCTTCGAATGATTTCAACTGATACCTATGTCGGCCTACGCCTTTTGTCAAAAACACTTTAGCCGGAACCAAACCCTTCATTTCAATCTCCAAATGAGTCTTTATGCTGCCAGTGAGGTTTTGAGAACATCAATGGACTTTCCTTTGCTACCTATACCGTAACAGTTTAGATGCAATATTGTACGGCAAGCCCATAACGAGCTGCCCTTTTTCAATACCTCCATATTCCCTGGAATCGGGACAGCCGAAAGAGAGGCTGATACACTGCCCAAGATGGCTTCTGACCGCCACATTTCCACACACAGACATGATGCCTGAAATGTCCACACGAAGATTTTCGCTCGTCATTTGTTGCCACTTTCGGACTATTCTCATCGCTGATTCCGGGTTGACATAGCTAATGTAGACATCACCCCGAATATCTACGCCAAGGGAAATACCAACAATATTTTTATTGAGAACGGGCACCTTCTTTATCAATCCATAGGCCACCTCCTGATCTGTATTTGTTTTTGGGGAGAGCCTCTGAGCCAGTTCCTCATCACGGTTCTTCAGCCAACCGAAGCATCTTCTCGCACCGTCACAACATAAATTATTGGGACTTAGTGAGACATTGTTTTTCTGGGCTTCGTGTACGGCTTCACAAAACCTCATCGGAGCAATCGCAGGGGAAGATATCCGTTCCTGAAAATTAACAGCCACCCACGAAGAGTGGCTCATTTGAGACAATGTCTTGCATATCTGATTCAATGTCGATTGTTCGTTTGACATAGTATATTGCGTAATCCATGAGAAATAGGTTTTTTGCTCTGATTAAAGAACTTGCCCTTGGCGGTCGCCTTGACTTTCCCTCCCTGGACGATCTCAGCTTCCAACAAGCACAAACTAAAATCGAAGAGACGATCCCTCCGTGCACGACTCCCGGATACCCTTCAAGCGCTTTGTCACAGGTGAACATAGCTGTAATGCTGCCATCCGCTCCAGGAACGAACTCCAATTGCAAACCTTTGAGATTGGCTGGACTGCACACCACGCAATTCGGATGAACTCTATCCCTTATGTTGTTTATGCGGCTTCGCTGCAATGCTTCCAGCTCCTTCCTTTGGCTTGTGTATCCACCTTTCGTTCCTTAAGGATGGACATCTTGGTTTTCGATATAGACCAGCATAATACCATTTGAAACGCAGATACATGTCTCCGTCTGAGATAACTCATTACTGAGACCTTGTGTGGCGGATTTCAAGCACTCCTCCTGTAATGAATACACCAGACCATTGGTCCTCACCCTGGGAGAGCCTGAACCGTAGGGTATGAGTGAGACACGTGTCCCCACCTGGCCGTGCAATGGACATTTTTCACTCTTATCCACGGCCACGAGGGTCGAAGTGCCGTCAAATAGAGCGACTCGCCCCGGGTGACTGGCGAGCAACGCCACATTTCCTAATGTGTGATCAAGGCGTCTACCCGTCGCGGCCACGAGGGTACCCTGTTCGCATCCGTGCCCTAAGGCATATTCCACAGCAAGTTCTGCATCGGACTTGTCTTTGTCGATGGGATAGCGGATACGCTCAATCCCTGGATTATTCTCCCATTTACCAGAGCCGTTGGAATCTGCGTTGCCGATGATAACATGAGGAGTGAGCCCTAGCTCGGCACAATATCTTGTTCCCCCATCCACCGCAATCAGCAAGTCGCAATCCTCGGCGATTTGTTTGCCCCTCGCCGGTCCATTCAACCGGCCATTGCAAAAGATGCAGGCTTTTCGAGCCTTATTAGCGGTCACAAGCGTTTTCCCTGGTCTCAAAAGTATCCTCTAAATAGGCGGATACAAACTCTTTGGGCAAACTGATCACAACGGCCGAAGTGGAGATTGAGTTTGCCTTGGACTAACCGAATTGCTATTCTGATTGGCTGTATCGCTTCTTAGAGTTCCAATAACGGTCGTATGGCTTCATTGAACATCTTCGCCGTTGGGCTCGAACTAGAATGTTGGATGTACGGCCGACCCGAATCACAAGATTGTACAATTTGCGGGTCGATGGGTATCCGGCCCAGGAAAGGCACGTTCATTTGCCCGGCCATGTGTTCGCCGCCGCCGGACTTAAATATATCCGTCCGCTCACCACACTTTGGGCAAACAAAACCGCTCATATTCTCGAGTACGCCTATGACCGGCAAGCTCAGATTGCGGCAGAAGGTGATCCCTTTTCTGACATCAGATAACGCCACGTCCTGAGGCGTGGTCACAATGATTGCCCCATCGGCGTTTTCCAGGAGTTGAACCACCGAAAGCGGTTCGTCCCCCGTCCCGGGCGGACTGTCAACAATCAGAAAGTCCAAGTCGCCCCATTGCACATCCTTCAAAAATTGCTTGATCATTTGATATTTCATCGGGCCTCTCCATATCACAGCATCGTCGCGGCCCCGAAGCAGAAAGCCAATCGACATGACTTTTAGCTTCTCCAGTATTTCAATGGGTAAAAGCGCATCCTCTACAGACTGAACTCTTCTTCCTTCCAGGTTCAGAATTTTCGGGATGCTGGGGCCATGGATATCAATGTCGAGCAGCCCAACACTTTTGCCGGACAAAGTAAGCGAGACGGCCAGGTTTACCGCCACTGTACTTTTGCCGACGCCCCCTTTGCCGCTAAGGATGAGTATCTTGCGCTTTATCTGTTTAATCCTTCGTCGGATGTGCTCTTGTTCCGCCTGCATTTGTTTCTGCCGGTTCTCATTCACGTGGGAGACATTGTCTTCTTTCGTCATAGCCAATTTTCCACTCTCCAATCACGAGTTTTTCGATCGTCATTACCTTCCGGGCACGCATTGGATAACTTAGCGGCTACGACGACCTGATATTTTTCAGCCAATTGCTCGAAAGACTTATGAAAAGCGTCAAAGAGGTCTTTAGATTCTCCGGAAACAAGACTGCTCATTGGGCCCAATTGAACCTCCAGCCCGTGTGATCGAAGCATTCGGCAGAACTCGCCGATGGGTTTGGAAAGCTCTGTTATTCTGAGTGGATATACGCTTATTTCCGCTTGAACCTTCATAGCTGAACCTTCGCCGCTATAAAAGCTCCCCGTTGGCTTCCCACAAGTTGGCCGGCCAGCTCACAAATCGGCGCCAATGTTAGCAACCCTCCACGTCGGGGAACAAATCCGGCTATGATCATCTGTATCTGACCCCAAGGCTCTAAAAGCCCCCACAGCTGCTCAGGTGAAAACAATTTGGCTAAAGCATACGGACCGCCCGCCTCGTTTTGTCTTTCCTGATTGTATCGGGACAGTGCGTTTAACACGCCAAATAGCATCTGGCCTCCGGGTTTTCGCACGCAACGCGCCATTTCAGCGACCATGCCCTCAGGATCCGTTGCAAATTCCAGTGTGGTTATCGCCGCAGCAATATCAAAACTCTCATTTGCAAAGGACAGGCAGTGCCCATCAATCACCTGAAAATGGCTGCGGACGATATTTTTGCTCTTTGCGATCGTTATCATTCGTTCAGAGATATCGATGCCGACGACTTCATATCCCCTGGCACTGAAAAACGCACTCCAGTGCCCAGTCCCGCAACCTAACTCCAGAGCCTCTTACCTTGGTTGGAATCCCTCAGCAGTTTATTTATGGCCTTCTTTTCAACATGGTCGTAGAGCGCTCCTTGCGACGTATCGTACCACAGATCATAACGGCTGGCGATATTGTCAAAGTTGAATCTGGAACCCCGGCCATCTGCCTTAAATGAATCCGCACCCGAGACTGCGGACAAGTTGCAATTCTGGCGTTCACACATCGGAATTTGACGGTCTTCTCATGTAGCGTTTTTGAGTTGCACGATCAGCACCTGCATAAAGTCGGAATACTCCAGCAGGTTCCGCCGGGAAAGTTCATGTGTTTCAAGCGTTTCAACATGACAAGCACAATAGATCATAAACGCCGTATAAGAGGCCAGCACAAGGATCAGGAACAGCACGAGCAGCCAGATGATGAGATTTGATCCTTGTGGATGTCCACAATTACGGCAAAAAGGGCTATACCGACTGATTTGATTCCCGCATGCTTTGCAGCTTTTTAAGAGTGAGTGATTCATCTTATGCTTCCTTACTAACTGAGGGCATACGTCACCTGCCTCCACACCGCCCTGATCTGTTCTGTGATTGCTCCTCCGGTATATTCGACCACACTAGCCTTCATCATCTGCGCCTTGGTAAAGGCCTCATCATAGGCGATTTGTCCTATCATTCTTAACCCTCGCGATTGAACCTCTTGGTTAATTTGGTCCGTTATTTGAGAGTTGACATCGGCTTTATTGACGCACACCAGCGTCTCAATCCCGAAGTTTGCCGTCAATCTGGAGACCCTATCTAAATCATGTTTGCCGGAAAGCGTGGGTTCTGTGATCACCAAGACCAAATCCGCCGACGTAATGGATGCAATAACAGGACACCCTATGCCCGGTGAACCATCGACAAGGAGCAAATCCTTCTTCTGCTCTTGGGCTATTGTCTTCGCTTCTTTGCGAATCAGCGTGACCAGTTTGCCACTGTTTTCCTCCGCGATGCCCAGTTTGGCGTGGACCATCGGCCCAAACCGCGTATCCGATACAAACCACTGCCCATTGATGTGGTCATTAAATCCAACGGCGTCGGCCGGACAGAATTCCACACAAACCTTGCAACCCTCACATGAAACCGGATCAATAGTAAAGGTTCTATCAACAAGATCATTTCGTTGCCCATTGAACTGAATCGCATCAAACCGGCACATATCCTGGCATTTGCCACAGCCGGTACATTTTTCAGTAATGATCGAGGCCTGTTTACCACCCGAAAAATCATGCGTTTGTTTGACCTTGGGTTCTAAAACCAAATGCAAATCCGCCGCATCGACATCGCAATCAGCCAGGACCGCATTCTTCGCAAGAGCTGCAAAGGCGGCCACGATACTTGTCTTCCCGGTTCCGCCCTTGCCACTGATGACGACTAATTCCCTCATGCACGCACCTCATATCAACAAAGGGACGACTTGGATAGAATCCCGTATCAAACACAAGAAGAACGCCGGCCATTCGGTCCTCTCTGTTTCCCGGAACCGAAAA
>JARRQQ010000464.1:1259-5478 GCA_037381725.1 Sedimentisphaerales bacterium | reverse complement strand
TGTTCGGTTCGTTCCAGGGTCGCTCCATCGGGCAGCCGGGCGTTTATGAAAAGTGAGCCTTCGTCCTCATCGGGGATAAAACCCGTAGGCAGAGATTTGAAAAGCAGAAGTGCCAGGACGACCATAGCGGCAAACAGTACCATCATCACGAAGGGTCTTGCGGTTATGACGGAGACAACGGAAAGGTATTCGTGCCTGACTCTTTTCATTACCTTGTCCACGAAGCCAGCGAATCTGTTCGGCCTCTCGCTTCGAGGTCTGAGCAGCAGAGCGCATAGAGCGGGACTCATCGTCAATGCGTTCACTGCGGAGAATAGCATGGCCACGGAAATGGTGATACCGAACTGTTGGTACAATCTTCCGGTGATGCCTCCCATGACGACCGTGGGGACGAAGACCGCCAAGAGCACAAGGGTGGTCGCGATAACGGGGCCGGTAACCTGCCTCATTGCTTTTACGGCGGCGGCTATGGCAGGAATAGATTCATCTTCGATGATCCTGCTCGTATTTTCGACGACGACGATGGCGTCATCCACCACAATTCCGATCACCAGGATTAGGCCGAACATCGTCAGCGTATTGATAGACATCCCGAGCGGAAGCATGACCGCAAATGTCCCGATCAGCGAAACGGGGATGGTGATAGATGGGATCAGCGTGGCTCGCCAATCGCCGAGAAAGAAATAGACGGTCAATATGACGAGCAGCACGGTGAATCCCAGGGTGATGAGAATTTCTTCGATGGCCACACTGATAAAAGTCGTGGGATTGTACGGTATTCTGTATTCGAGGCCTTCGGGGAAATCTTTCGAGAGCCTTACGAGAGCATCGTTGACTCCTTTGGCCACCGCAAGGGCGTTGGATCCCGGAGTTTGAAAGATGCCCATGGCCACGGAGGGCTGGCCGTTGAGCTTCACATTCCAATAGTACGTCTCGGCCCCAAGCTCGATTCTCGCCACGTCTTTGAGTCTGAGGACCTTGCCTTGCGAAGCGGCCTTGAGAATGATGTCACCGAATTGCTCTGCCGTTCTAAGTCTTCCGAGCGTCTGGATGGTGTACTGAAATTGCTGATCCTTCGGGCTGGGCATCGAGCCGAGCTGTCCGCCCGTGACCTGGATGTTCTGTGTCCGAACCGCCGCGAGAACCTCATCGGTCGTCAGACCCCGGGCTTTGAGCTTGTCGGGGTCGAGCCACAGTCGCATGGAAAAATCCTTCGAGCCGAAGACGTTGACATTGCCGACGCCGGGGACGCGCGAAAGCACGTCTTTCATTCTAAGATTGATATAGTTGCTCATATAGGTTTCGTCGTACTTGCCTTCGGGGGAGATGAGACAGGCGACGAGGGTGATATTCGGAGACTGTTTCTGCGTGCTGATTCCCTGCCTGATGACTTCCTCAGGCAGCGTTCCCAGAGCGGTGGACACTCTATTCTGGACAAGAATAGTCGCAATATCGACGTCGGTGCCCACCTCGAATGACACTGTCAACTGCATACGACCGTCATTGCTGCTGCTAGATGACATATAGAGCATGTTCTCCACGCCGTTGATGGCTTCTTCGAGGGGCGTGGCTACCGTGTCCGCAACCGTCTGGGCATTGGCGCCGGGATAAACGGCCCTGACCACAACGGTCGGCGGGGTGATGTCGGGCGTCTTTTCCACGGGCAGCAGCGGTATGGCGATGATTCCTATGAGCACGATGACGATAGAGATCACCGCTGCGAAGATCGGGCGATTTATGAAGAATTCGCTGAACATGCGGGGTTTACAGTTTCGCTAAACGGATGGATGACGTTTCACGTCTTGTTCGCCTTGCCGGCGTTCGACGTCGGTTTGGTTGCGTTCTTTTGGCCCTGAAGTGTCGGCGTGGCGGGAGAGCCGGGCCTGAGCAGATGAAAGCCGCTGAGGACGTACTTTTGATCGCGTTTCAATCCCGATAGAATCACGACAAGGTTCCCGACTTTTCTTCCGAGTTTGACGTAGTTCCTATGGACGATATTGTTCGGATCGATGGTGAACAGATATTTTCCGCCAATATCCGAGTTGAGGGCTCTTTCCTGTACGAGGACGGCGTTCTTCTGTGTACCCGAGGGCAGCCGGACCCGAACGAACGTGCCGGGGAAGAGCTTTTCTTGTTCGTTCGGCAGTTGCGCACGCATCACTATCGTTCCGGTGTTCGGATCGACTTTGTTGTCGATGAAATCCAGATATCCTTGAAAGGGATAGTCATTCTGATCGGGGAAGCCCACCCGCACTTGCTGCTTTTGGGCTTCGGGGTTCACGATGTTTTGAGCCAGGAAGTATTGTTGCAGGACGACTTCGCTGACGTTGAAATACACGTCTATGGGTTGTGTTTGGACGACGGTGGCGAGAAGCGTCTGGGCGCCGGCGCCGACAAGGTTTCCCGGATCGACGTATCGTTGGCTGATCTTGCCCGTCAGCGGACTTACAATTCTCGTGTAGCTCAAATTGAGATTCGCATTGCTCGACTGCGCTTTGGCGGTCATGACCTGGGCCTGCGCCTGGTCGCGGGCCGCTTTGGCCGTGGTGAGCTGTTGTTTGCTTACGGCGTTCGTCTTCACGGCCTTTTCCGTTCGTTCATAGTCTTGCTGTGCGCTTTCAAGGGCCGCCTGGCTCGAGAGAAGTTGGGCCTGTGCCTGGTCACGCGCATCCGTATATTGATTGGGTTCGATTGTGAAAAGCAGATCACCCTGCTTGACGTGCTGTCCGTCCTTGAAATCGATGGTCAAGAGGAACCCCTCCACCCTCGCTCGTATATCGACCTGCTTGAGCGCCTTGACGTTCCCGGTGAATTCGTAGAAGTCCTCGACGTCCCGAATTTCGGGCAAAGCGACGGGCACTTCGGGAGCACGTTGCATGGCTTGCTGAGGACGGGGTCCGGACCTTCTCGAAACGAAATACCAGATGAGCAGAGCGACGCCGGCAATGATCAAAACCGTTATGATGTAGCTGGATTTTCTTTTCATAGAAATGGAACTCGTCTTTCAAGCTGAGACGTTTGGTCGATCTCCGTGAGGCGGCCGTGACGTCGCCGCTGGTTCTAACCGCCCGGTTTGGCGCCCGGATTCATCGTTTCCAGGCTCTGGCAGCCGGCGCCAAAAGCCTTGTATATCGCGACGAGGTCCTGGAGTAGCAAACCGTTGCTTGCGGCGAGATTATCCTGTTGGACAAAGAGCGATCTCTGCGTATTAAGAACGTTCTGGAAATCGGTCAGTCCGCTTTGATACAGATTCTGGACGAGATCGACGGAGCGAAGCAGGGCGGTGACGGAATCCTGGAGCGATTGCTGGCGTTTTGCCTGTTGTGCGTAGGCATACATCGCGTTTTGCACGTCTTCGACGGCGGTGAGCACCGTGTTCTGCCAACTGGCGAGCAACTCGGCGGTGAGCGCTTCCTGGATCTTGACGTTGTTTCTTATCCTGTTTCCCTGGAAGATATTCCAGGTCAGTCCGGGCCCGTAGGAATAGGACTTGTTGTCCGTGACGTTGCCGAGGCCGGAGAACTTCAGCGCTTGTGTCTGGAATATGCCCGAAAGTTGCAGAGCAGGGTAAAGATCGGCCTTTGCCACGCCGATGGAGGCGGTTTGAGCCGCGAGGAGTTGTTCGGCCCTTCGGATGTCCGGCCGCTGTCGCAACAGATTAGCTGGAAGGGAGACTTCTATGCTCTCTTTTACGAGCGACAACGGCTTGAGAGCGCTTAGTTCATTTCTCAGCGAGCCGGGCTGCTCTCCGAGCAGAACGGCAAGGCGGCTCAAAAAAGCCTCCTCGACGATGAGCAGCGTTGGGATGTCCGATTCCGTGCTTGCCAGATTGAACTCGGCCTGTCTCACATCCAGCTCGCCGACGATTTCCGCTTGATAGAGACTTTTGGTCAGCTCCAGTGTTTTGCGCTGAGTCTCCACGTTGCTTTTGGCGTACTTAATCCGCTCCTGGGTGGTCCGCAAGCCGATGTAATTGGTGCAAACGTCGGCAAGCAGCGTGACCATGACGTCACGATAGTCCTCGACACTGGCTTGGTACGTGGCCTGCGCGGACTCGACGGAGCGTTTTATCTTACCGAATAGGTCGATTTCCCAGAGGAAGTCGAGGCCGGAGGAGTACAAGTCGATGGGTTTCGCCGACGTCGCAACCTGCGCGGTTCCACTCGCCAACAAACGTGTGTACGCCCCCGTGGCGCTTACGCTCGGATAGTACTGTCCG
>JARRQQ010000464.1:0-1220 GCA_037381725.1 Sedimentisphaerales bacterium | reverse complement strand
GCCTCGACTGCGTAGAAAGCCGCTTTGACGTTACGATTGTTCTGGATGGCCCGCCGGACCAGGCTGTCAAGCTCCTCATCATTGAAGATTTTCCACCATCCCACGTTGTTCGCGTCGGGCACGGTTGAAAAGACATCCGGGGCGCTGTACGTCCACTCCTGCGGCATTTCCATCTCGGGCGGCTTGTAATTCGGACCGACGGTGCAGCCGGCAATAAGACACAGGACGCCGGGCCATAACAGCCGACCCGCCCGAGTAATGATGTTGTAATGAATCGACCGAGTTTTATTCATTCACAGCGTGTCCGATGCCGGTCTCCTTACTGAGAAGATGCTTCCAACCGAACTTGTGCCTTTTCGTTTTGATGCATGGCAACCGCTGCTGAAATCAGGGACAGGTGGGTAAGCCCCTGGGGAAAATTCCCGAGCATCCGACTGGTTTGCACGTCGAATTCTTCAGAAAACAGGAGTAGATCGTTCGCGGTTGCCAGGGCCGCTTCGAATACCTCGCACGCTTCGTCCAGCCGTCCTTGCCCGGCCAGACATTCCGCGAGCCAGAAAGAGCAAGCCAGAAACGCCCCTTCCTTTCCTTTCATTTCATCAATTCCATAAGGGTAGCGGCGTATCAGCCCATCATCGGACAGTTCTTGCCTAACCGCATCGGTCGTACGAACCATTCTTTCATCGTCATACGCGACAAATCCCACAAGAGGCAAGAGCAGCAAGGCGGCGTCTATTTGAGGATGGTCGAAAGCCTGAATGAAAATCCCCCTTTGGGGATCATAACCCTTTTCTTCAACCGCCCGGCGAATCTCGTCGCGCGTCTTGCTCCAGGCGTCCAGCGGCGCGTTGCGTTTCAAGTCCTTCGCCAGTTTGATCCCGCGGTCCATCGCCGCCCAACACATCACTTTGGACTGAACAAAATGACGCGGTAATCCTCGCATCTCCCAGATGCCTTTGTCGGGCTGCGACCATTGTGTTGTGGTTCTACTGACCAGTGATTGAAGAAAATGCCAATAGTCGTCGTCGGGAGAGCGACCATGGACGTGCCATTGCCAGGCCAGATCGAGAAGCTCGCCGTACATATCGAGCTGCACCTGGCTTTCCGCGGCGTTGCCAGCCCTAACGGGGCCGTCACCGTCGTATCCTTCCAATCCGTCGATCTCAAACTCGTGGAGGCGTCGCTCTCCGCCGACGCCGAAGAGAATCTGTAATTGGTCG
>JARRQQ010000463.1:0-4232 GCA_037381725.1 Sedimentisphaerales bacterium | reverse complement strand
TGGCATCCGCCTCGCTGCCTGTGGCGGACAGCCACATCCACTTGGCCTTGCGAACTTTCGGCCCCACCCTCCGGCCTAAACTGTAGAATAACCCGCTCAAACTCAGGTGTTCTCCAACGCGATTCCAACACAGAACAAATGAGAGTGCTGGGACTCGAACCCAGGACCTACGGCTTAAAAGGCCGTTGCTCTACCGACTGAGCTACACTCCCGGTAAAACCTAAGCGGTTGCACTATAGCGTTTTCCTGAATGGGCCGTCAAGGTCTTTCTGGCGAAAATGCAGGTGTGCGCTACGTGTGCGTCCAGCTCCCGCGCTCGCCACAATTCTCCCAGGGGCCGACGAGCCGCCGCCCGGATTGACTTGGCTCTCGTTGAAACTATAATGCCTAGATCGGTAACCCACGCGGGACAATCGTCCGCAACGCATAAGGAACCTTGCATGTGGCAGAGAATCCTAGATTACTTTCGCGGCTCGGCGCTGGAGCATAGCCTGCTGACCGAGTTCGAAGAGAGCTTGATGCTCATCGTCGACCCCGAGCAGTTGACGAACAATCTACTGAGCAAACTGAATGAGCTGGCGGACGTGCAGCAAACGTTCGTGTATCTCTCGGATCGCAGTGAGTCCTCGCAGACCTTTTCGCTGGTGGACACGGCCGGTCAGGCCGAAGCCGAACTGCCCGGTTTGGCTATCGGCGGCATCATCGTGCAGTGGTTTCGTGCGAATCGTGAAATCCTGATCTTCCCAGAAAACGACGAAGTCATCGACTACCTTCGTCCCGAGCTTCGGCCCTTCCTCGATTTATCCGTCAATCTCGCTTTTCCCCTGATTTCAATGGACAGGCTCATCGGAATCGTGTTTGCGCATCTGAGCCAAGATTCGCTGGACAGTATGCAGGTGGCGAGTTTGCAGGTGCTCAGCCGGCAAGCCGGTTTGGCTTTTGAGAACGCCCTGCTCTTCAAAGAGCGACTGCGCCGGAATGAACGGATGTTCCGCGCCGAACAGTTGGCGATGATGGGACAATTCGCCGCCGGTATTGCTCACGAGCTTCGCAATCCGCTGACGGCGATCCGCAGCACGATCCAGTACCTCGAAAGCGAATTCAACGAGGGCACAGATCAGAGAAGGCTCGCTCACGATGTCCTGGACGAGGTGGATAGGCTGAACAGCATCGTGGGCAGCCTGTTATCGCTAGCCCAGCCTGCGGAAAGCAATCCGGAGGAAATACACATTCGCCAGGAAATCGTTCGTTGCGTGAACTTTATCGAGGCGAAGGCCAAAACCCAGAACGTCACGCTGAGGGCGGATTTCGAGGAGTATCTGCCCAACCTCAGGCTTGACCCGGGCGAACTGCGACAGGTGCTTTTGAACGTGATGATGAACGGATTGCAGGCCATGCCCGAAGGTGGCGTCCTTTCCATCAAGACATGCTACCTGGCACCGGGAATTCGCGATCCCATCTCAGACGGGAGGATATCGATTGCGATTGAGGACGAGGGATCCGGGATACCCGACGCGTTGAGGCAAAGGGTTCTCGAACCTTTCTTTACAACCAAGGCGGGAGGTACGGGCTTGGGCTTGGCCATCTGCAACAGTATTGTCAAACGATACAACGGGGAAATTCTAATAGACCAAGCCGGCGGAGGCGGGACCCAGGTGCGGATTCTCCTGCCGATAAGATAGGCCGGCCATCGGGAGCCAAACGGCGTGCAAAAATCCAGAGTGTTGATTATCGATGACGAGGCGGGCATACGTTCCATATTGTCTACTCTATTGAGTAAGAACGGCTACGAGGTGAAGGCGGCTGAATCCGGCGAGTCGGGACTGGAGCTCTACGCTCAGTTCATGCCCGCCGTGATCTTGTTGGATCTCAAGATGCCCGGAATGGACGGCTTGGAGGTCATGGAGGTCCTTCAAGGCCGATTGAAGGCCGACTGCAAAACGATCATCATGACGGCTCACGGAGAGGTCCGCTCCGCCGTCGAGGCCATGAAAAGAGGAGCTTTCGATTATCTCGAAAAGCCTTTCGACAACGATGAGCTTCTGGCGCTCATCTCGCGCGCCGTGGAAATGGTGACGCTGAAGCGACGAGTCAAGCAGTTGGAGGACCAGCTCGAAGAGGCTTATCGGTTCGAGAACATCGTGGGTGTTTCCGATAAGATGAAGTCCACGTTCGCCCTCATGCAAAAATTCGCGGCGACTGACGGGACGGTCCTGGTCTATGGCGAGAGCGGCACGGGCAAAGAGTTGATCGTGCGCGCGATTCACCAAGCCAGCCGTCGCAAATCGGGACCGTTCGTCGTGGTCAATTGCGGCGCCATACCCTCCAGCCTCATCGAAAGCGAGTTTTTTGGTCATGAGGCGGGCTCGTTTACCGACGCCAAGGAGCTCCGCGTTGGAAAGTTCGAGTCCGCGGACGGCGGGACTCTGTTTCTCGACGAAATCGGCGAGCTGACGCTCGAAGCCCAAGTCAAGCTGCTCAGGGTGATTGAAGAAGGGACGTTTTCACGGGTGGGGAGCAATGAATCGATTGCGGTCGATGTGCGCGTTGTGGCGGCCACGAATCGGGACTTGGGGGCGATGGTCGAGGCCGAACAGTTTAGACAGGACTTGTACTGGCGATTGAACGTTCTGAGTCTGAACGTTTGTCCATTGCGCCAGCGTAAGGAAGACATTCCTTTGCTGGTGGAGCATTTTCTCGAACGATATGCCACACCGTTAGGGATAGAGCGGGCGAGCATTTCACAGAGCGCCCGTGAGTTGCTGATGGCCTACGAATGGCCGGGAAACGTCAGAGAATTGCAGAACTGCATCTACAGCGCGATGGCCATTGCCGGCGATTCCACCATCGAGCCGGCCGACCTGCCCGGACGGATTTGCTCCGACTCACAGCCCTCGGACATGGAGCGCTTGGTTCCCGGGCAGATTTCGCTTGCAGAAGCCGCCGCTCAGGCGACGGCCAAGGCCGAGCAGGAAGCGATCAGCAAGGCCCTCTCGGAGACCGGGGGCAACCGTGAAAAAACCGCCGAGATGCTGGGGATAGGCCGGAAAACCCTCTACAGGAAGTTGAGGCTGTATGAAATAGAGTGATCCTCGTGCTCGACGTCAGTGTGTCATGCATGACCCAAAGGGGTCCGTCATGACCCGTCGGGCGCCGCAAGTCAGTTCTTCCAAGCGTAGTGCTCAGTATTTATCTCCTTGTCAAACAACAACTTGGGAAAATGGCGTCCAATCAATCCTTTCCTGGCACGTGCTTTGCAAAAACAGCAATCGAGAGAACAGCCAAAGGAAAGGACTAAGGATGAACAACGCTGATTTGACGGGCAGAAGAGATAAGACGCCAATTTGCACATTGGTGTGTGTCCTTCTGATAGTACAAGGCTTCCCGGTAGTGCGGGCGGCCGAGGCGCGGGCGACGGGCGACTCGACGGGTAATCGAGTGCTCAGTCTGGATGGGAAGACCGGCTGTGTGCGAGTTTCAGACTCTCAATCGCTTCGTTCGTTTTCAGATGCGATTACGATTGAAGTCTGGCTGAAGGCGTCGTCGTTTTGTGCAGAGAACGGAGGCATCAACTCGATTGTCCGCAAGAATATTGTGCCCGGTGCTGAGAATTTCCTGCTCCGCTTTCGCAACGTCGACAATAAGCCGGCGCTGCAAATGGGTTTGGGCGATGCAATCGGAGTGCTTCAGGCGCCACATGACTTTACTCCAGGAACGTGGTGTCACCTTGCCGGAACTTATGACGGGCACACGATAACAATCCTCGTTAATGGTCTGCCCGTGGCGAGCCAGAACCTACCCGGCCGATTGCATATCGACCCGTCCGACCTGTACGTTGGCAAAGGCGATCCGACGTTCAGTTCCGGGGAGTACTTCCACGGCGATCTGGATGAGATTCGCCTCTGGAACATCGCCCGATCTCAGGAGCAAATCCAAGCAGCGATGAACACCGCGTTGACGGGGAAAGAAAAGGGATTGGTCGCGTACTGGAACTTTGACGACGGTACAGCAAAGGACTTGTCCGGCCACGGCAACGACGGGGTTCTCAGTGGAAACGCACGGATCGTGGAATCTTCTCGTTCGGCCTCGATTGCAGTTCGGAAAGAACTACCGAATAAGCTCATCGCTTGGTGGAAATTCGAAAATGATGCGAATGACAGCGCCGGGACGAATCACGGAACTGTGCACGGGAATCCTGTATACGTGGACGGCAAGGTGGGACGGGCAATCAG
>JARRQQ010000462.1:0-4235 GCA_037381725.1 Sedimentisphaerales bacterium | reverse complement strand
GGCCTACGGGAGGCATCCGGGATGTTTCCGAAATACGCATCAGCCAGTTCCATCAGAGGCTCGGAGCAGAGCCGACGGCGATCGAACGTAGCACACATGCCGCGTTCGCCGGTCTCGGAGCCATCCAGCACAATTCGCCCGCCCGATTGCTCGACGATATCGAACAGCTCGAAGTCCTGCCTCATCAATGGCCCGCCGACAATCGCCAAAGGCACGCCGTCAATCAGCGGCTCGGAGCCTTTTACGTCACTGAGCATCTCTGACGACCCGTCCTTTCCGAATGCGGCAATCACCTCCGCGTACCGCCTGGCGGACAGATATGGCCTCGCGGCTCGAATCGAATTGCGCGCATTGTCGTATCGAAGCATGGTTCCCGCCAAAATATCATCTGGAGGTGATTGGCCGCCGACCTGGACAAGAAAAAGACCGAGCCGCTTGAGTTCGTCCAGGTACAATTTCTGCGCCGCCACAGACTGCCATGTATTCGGTACATTCATAAGAAAAGTCGGAATGTCACATCGCCGAAAAAGGATATCGAACGCTCGACGCATCTGATCGCAGACAGTTGTCACCAGGACGCCGGCGGCTTCTGACTGTTTCATCACTGCGAAGACAAAGCTGCGGACGTAAGGACAGACGCCTTCCGTTCGAGCAGCCGCGAAGGTCGAGTCCGCACGGTCGAGCAGCAGTCTCTCGGCTCGCAAGCCATGCTCTGCAATCCATTCGGGAGGCACGTATGGACAGGTGTAGATAACTGTTCTCATGCCTTCGAACAACTCGTCTTTCCGGCCTTATGCTGGATCGTCTCGAACAACGCTTCGATCCTCAATGCAATACGCGCCGAATCGGATGGAGAATAGTCGGTCTCAATTCTCAGATACGGCAATCCAAGTTCTTTCTCGGCCAACTCTTTGACGAGATAGGATTCGACATCGTACGTGATACAAGCCTGCCAGATCAGGTCAATGACACACTGCGGGCGATACTCGGCAGCTAAATCGCGGAGAACTTGCAGGCGCCGGTCGTTCTTCGTCATGACCGAGCACGGCAGACGGAAATACGTCTCGGCCAAAGCGAGAATCGGATCGTCGGCGGTTTCGTCCACGTCTTCCAGGATCGGCTTGAGTCCCGTGCAGTTGTCCATGCATACGACAAGCCCCCCGTGGGACTCGATGATATCCATGACACGCTCGGCCCCGTGAACGACGGGAACGCCGGTCAGCAATACGCGTACCGACGAATTCGCAGCGGAATTGCCCCTCTGAGATTCGTAGATTCGGATCGCTTCAGCGTACTGCTCAAGGTCGGCGTCGATACAAGAAATACTGCTCTTGAAATCGAGCAGTTGCCGGCCCGTCAGCGGAGGAGCATTTGATTTCATCAATTTCGCCAACTGACGGCGCAATTGCCGCTCGCGGTTCATCACCCGGATTTCACGTCGGATTTTCTCGTCCGTCAGCTCGACACCAAAATGCTCCTCGAGCTTAGTCTGGAACTTGCGGAGCTCGCTGACCCAGTGCGTCATGGCGTCGGCATCCATTGGCTTCTGGGGCAATTCCAGGATGTACGTCGGGCGCGTCCGGGCCATTAGCTCGTACATCTTCTTCTTGCCGTCACAGGTCGTCTCGGCCACGATCAGGTCTGCCATTTCGAGAAAAGGATTTTTCCCCTGGACGTGGTAGCCATACGTTGACTTAATGAGCGGGCAGAGATTGGCCGGTAGGTGCTCTTCCGCAGGTGGGATCATTTCCGCCGAGCCGCCACACAGGCAGACCGGGACAGCATCCGCAGCCATAATCAACTCCCGGGGCGTATACTCGCACATGATCCCCACGACGGGCTTGCCTTGAGCCTTCGCGCTTGCAGCGTAGTCGTAGCAGTGCTGTATCATTTCACCAAACCAGGCTAACGGGCCGTTCGTCGGCTCTTCGGCTCCCAACTTCGTTGGTGAACACGTCGGCTGAGGAGGATCACACGGATCACTGGACGTGCAAGGCTTATCACTCTTGTTATGACCACAGCATTTTCCCATTTTGGTCCTCAAATCTACAAAGTGCATTTCGTGTCGCGGGCATCCTGCCCGCGAATCGAGGGCGGGACGCCCTCGACACGTTGGCTACTCTCTCTTACGGGCAATAAACAGTCCCTGGGCGATTTTCCCCGCGTGCGCCAATCCCTGCATAAAGACCATTTCCGCCCCCATCGCTTGCATCAGCTCGCTATTGAAGCCGATGATCTTCAAAGCATCATAGGTCAATTGCATGTTAAGCATATTGAGATAGAGGTCTACGTGCGGTCCGAACCGCCCCGTATCCTCGGCGGCGATAACCTCACAATCGTTTTCCGCCAACAGGGTGCTGTATCCTTTGAGGCTCTGTACGTTCGGGAACTTCATAAAGGTCATGAAACGCTCCGCTTCGGCTTCGGTGAGTCCCTTTGGGCCTTCGATCCAATCGGTGAAGGCTATGGTCCCTCCGGGCCGGACGATACGCGCCGCCTCGGAAATTAGCTTTTCCTTATCGACGACGTAACACCACGCATCTTCCCCCCAGATGAAATCCGCACTCGCGTCCCCGAGACCGCTATCGCACACGTCCGCGAGGGTGAATTCGATCTTGTCCGACAGGCCCTCCTGCTCGCATCGCAAGCGCCCCTGTTCAACCATCCGACTGGTCGCATCGACGCCGCGCATCCTGGCTACGTCTCGAAAACGTACCAGGAAGCGCATCCCGGCCCCACTGCAGCAACAGAGATCAACGCCCTTCATGCCCAAGCCAATCCTCGCCCGTTCGGCAAGGTCCATCGACGAAGCGAAACCGCCGATGTGAATCTGCTCGCCCATGATGAGCTCCCAAAGCTCGCCTTCAGGGCCGCTGTAGACGTCCTGAACCTCTCTCAGGCCAATGTTCCGCATTGTCTTCACAGCCACGCTCCCTTAAAGATGACCTTCCCAACAAAAAAGCGGGCCATCCCGAAACACTTCGGAATCGACCCGCCGGTACCCATGGCTCGATGGTTCTGATTGCGTCACATGCCAGGTCCCCCTCCTTCGGCTTCAAAGGACATCAGGCCCATATTACCCTGCACCCGGTGTCTGCTTTTGAAACGCGCTGGCACTCGCCACGAGCACCGACAGACGCCGGCTCAGCCGTACTCAAAATTGCCTACGGAAATGAGTATTCCGAACAGCTTATTCACAGGTAACTCCCTGACCACATTTTAAGACGCTAAATTCTTCCAACGGTTCGTCTAATTATACAGACGTTCTTCTGAAGAACCAACCAAAATCGAAAACGTATCTACATTATATTTCGTACCACGCTTCACCCTGACGAGTTTCAAACGGTCCGAGGTTCACATCAATCATCACCCGGTATTTGCCCTTCAAACCCTTTGGTACTCGCCACGAGTACGCCCGGCACGTGGCACCTCAGCCGTACCTGAATTTTCCCGACTCAAGCACCCTTCCGACTTTGTTCACAATTTTGAGACTTGCACCGGCCATGGCCCGATTATCCCTTCGTACGAATTTCTCATAGAGCTCCCCCGCCCGGCCGACAACGTTGAATTCTATCGTGACAATCGGACCGTTCTTACGGACCTTCGGCTCAATCGACAGTGGCGGCCCAAGTCTCAGGGGCGTTGTCTTGTCATTTCTCACCTTGATCCTGGCGAGGTCACCCCACGGACCTTGACTGAGAAGCAGGTAATTGTGGCCGTTTTGGCCCATTGACAATCTGAGATGTTGCGGTCGGTGGATTCCGGCTCCGACCGCCGCTGGCCCCCGACCCGTATGGACCGTTGTGCCGCTGAAAAGGCTGTTGCGCAATTGCAGTGTCGCATCAACTCCGCCAGCATCAATCTGGATGAATCCCGCCCGCTGAGTGTAGAAGTACAGCACACCGCCCGAGACAACTATGATGGCCAAAGAGACCAGTATGTCCTTCTTCTTCATATCCCGGTTTTACTTTATCACATGCCAAGTTTCATCCTGCTTGACCTCAAACAATCCCAGGTCGATATCTACCTGCACTTGAATCTTGCCTTTGAAATCCTTCGGTACTCGCCACGAGTACTGGCAGATGCCGCCTCACCCATACTTGAACCGTCCCGAAGTCAACACCTTTCCGGACTCGTCCACGATCTTAAATGTGGGTGTAGGCTGCCGCCGGCTCCCTTTCTTCACGGGGAAACAATATTGTTCTCCGGCACATCCTTCGAGCTTCAAACCAATC
>JARRQQ010000461.1:0-4241 GCA_037381725.1 Sedimentisphaerales bacterium | reverse complement strand
CCACATCGGAACCATCCTACGTCGAAAACACATCGGTAACACATCACACGCTGAACATCAACGGCAAGTCGATATCGTACACAGCCGTCGCCGGCTACATGCCGATTAAAGGCGAGAGCGGCAAGCCGATAGCCAGGATATTCTTCATCGCCTACACAAAAGAGGGCCAACAAGACCTTGCCCAGCGGCCCGTCACCTTCGCCTTTAACGGCGGCCCCGGCTCTTCGGCCATCTGGCTGCATATGGGCGCGCTGGGGCCCCGAAGGGTCTTGCTCGCAGACGACGGGACGGCTCTGCCTCGATCCTATGAACTAGTGGACAACGAGTACACGTGGCTCGATTTCACGGACCTCGTCTTCGTGGATCCCGTGGGGACGGGGTACAGCCGGGCCTCCGACGACACGAACGCGCAACGATTCTACAATATGTACGAAGACGTCAAAGTGATGGGCCAATTTGTCCGCCTCTACGTGACGGAATACCAGCGCTGGCTCTCGCCCAAGTACATCGCCGGAGAGAGCTACGGAACGACGCGGGCGGTTTCGCTGGCCGGCCATATGCAGAGCGAGCACGGAATGTTGATCAGCGGCCTTATCCTGATATCGGCGGCACTGAATTTCGAGACCTTCTCTTTCGATCGGGGAAACGACCTGGCGTACGTGCTGGCGGTCCCTTCTTACGCCGCCGCGGCGTGGTATCATGGGAAATTGTCCGGAAGTCTGGACGAATCGCTCCAGCGGGCCCGTGAGTGGGCTGTCGCTGACTATTTGCCCGCGTTGGCCGAAGGCAACGACCTGGCCGGCTCCGAGCGTGACAAGACCGTAGAAAAACTCGCCCACTACACGGGTCTTTCCAAGTCATATATCGAAAACAATCGAATGCGGATTCCCAACTACCGATTCACCGCGGAGTTGCTGAGTGATTCGTCTCTTATTATCGGCCAGCTCGACTCCCGCGTGAAGGCCCCTTATGTGCCTGCCGGCCCGGAGGACGCTTTCGACGATCCCTCGTTGTTCGTCGTCGAAGGGCCGTTCGTGGCCGCCTTCAACTGCTACGTCCGGGATGAGCTGCACTTCAAGGCGGACCGGCCTTACACGTTTCTCTCCGACAAGATCAACGAGTCCTGGACGTGGAGCGAGGGACAGCAAGGCTACGTGGATGTCACCGGCTCACTGACGCAGGCCGTAAGCTCGAACGAGCATCTGCAGGTGTTGGTCGCCTCGGGATACTACGATTTGGCGACTCCCTGGTTTTCCCAGCAATATACGTTCACCCATCTGGGTCTCAGCCCGCGCCTGCAAAACAATATTACGCACAAGTATTACGAGTCCGGCCACCAAATCTACACCTCCACCGAGGCGCTTGAGAATCTCACACAAGACGTTTTGTCGTTCTACCTGCAGAAGTAGTATTCCGTCACGACAGGAAATGTGAGAATGTCACTCCGACCGAGGCGTCCCACATCCCTTCGTCATGTCGACCGGGGCGTCCCACGTCCCTTTGTCATTTCGACCGAGCGCAGCGAGCGGAGAAATCTCGTGTCGAAAGAAAGAGCCTTCACGATTACAGGCCCGATTTCTTCTCGAGGTGCTTCGGGATAGCGGAGGAATCTGGCCCGGGACGAAACAGCCGATATAGTTGTGAGCCGGATTCCTCGACTTCGCTCGGAATGACAAAGGGTAGCGGTTTCGAGTAACGTACGGCACAATGCAATCGCACTGCGTGTGCAATCCATCAAAGGCGGACACATCCTACTTGTCCTCTGTCTCGGGCCGGCGGTCGCGGTTTTGCCAGTCTACCATCCAGCCGGGATACTCCTTTGGCAGCACGCTGACGTCTTCGATCTCGGCGAGGTGCTCCGGAGGAATTTGCAGGTCAGCCGCAGCGAGGTCATCCACAAGTTGCTCCTGTGTCCTGGCCCCGATGATGACGCTCGTGACGAAAGGCCGCGTCAAGAGCCACGCTAATGCAATTCGTGCCGGTGAGATCCGCATTCTTTCAGACACGCTGCGCAGCACCCCGATGACTTTCTTGGCACGCTCCTTGTCCACGGGTGGGAAGTCGAATGTCGTGCGCCTGGCGCCCTCCGGCCCCGGACTTTCCATGTCATACTTGCCGGAGAGCAAGCCACCCGACAGCGGGCTCCACGGCAGGAGGGCGAGATTCTGGTCCTGAGCCAGCGGAACGATTTCACGCTCGATATCGCGGCTGACAATCGAGTAATACATTTGGGCGCTGACAAAAGACGGGATGCCCATTGCCTTTGCATACGCTATTGCCTTCATCGCGAACCAGGCGGGCAGGTTGCAGAAGCCGATGTACCGAACTTTGCCCGCGCGGACAATATCCGCGAGTGCGTCCATCGTCTCTTCGATGGGCGTGTCTACGTCCACGCCGTGGATTTGATAAAGGTCCACGAAGTCGAGGTTCAGGCGGCTGAGACTGGCGTCTATGGCCGCGAAGATGTGCGCCCGCGACAGGCCCGTCTGGTTAGGCCCGGGGCCCATGCGCAGGCGGACCTTGGTGGCGATGACAAGCTCGTCTCGCGGCCTCTTTAGCGAGGCGAGCGCCGCTCCCAAAAGTTTCTCCGACTCGCCTTCGGAATAAGCGTTGGCCGTGTCGATGAAATTGACCCCGGCGTCAAGAGCTTTGCCGATCATCGCCTCGGCCTCGGGCGCGGTCAGCTTGCCGATAGGCTCCCAGAACCCCTTTCCGCCAAATGTCATCGTGCCCAGACACAGCTCCGATACATGCAGCCCGGTCTTACCAAGTATGCGATAACGCATCGTTTTCTCCTTATGAGCCGAATGAAATAGCCGTTTGAAAAAGCTCAAGATAGAGCCTGAGCATCGGAAGTAAATTAGGAATAATCCCTAATTGACATCCGCCTATTGCCTAACGACAAACTTGCGGATATGCAGAAAAATGCTTTCAAACTTTTGGAGCTGCCCTATAATCGTGGTCTCGGATGTGCTTCACCGGTGTACGTAAGCCTTTGGATTTGTAAGGACGTGCGCAACTTGGAACAGGGTAGGACGGTCTGAAGGAATAGCGGCGATCTAATGAAGAGGTGGAATTCGATGTACCAGTACAAGGCCATTGCGGCGTCGAGATGGAAGAGGCGGCTTTGCGGCTCGCTCTGTCTGATCGTTGCCGCCCTTGGATTGATCGGATGCAAAGTCAATCAGGAAAAAGAGCAGGCGTACTATCAGGATGTCCTACGAGGCAAGAGTGCCAAGCCTCCGGAGCCGCTGGAACCGAGCCAGCCGCTGGCTTTGGCGACGGCGCTGGAGATGGCGAACTGGCATAACGAGCAGTTGGCGATAAAGGGCGAGGAATATCTTCAGGCGTTGATCGACAAGGACCGCGCGGCGGCAAACTTTCTACCGCAAATCGCCTACATGCCGACCTATACACAACAGCAGAAGGTCACTTTCGCGGGCGCGGCGAGTATCGCCGGCGATTTCGTGCCGCCTCGTGCGTTTGACCAGGCGGTCAACGCGGAAATGAATCTCAACGTTCCGGGTGACGTGGCGAATTCGAAGAGGGCGGAATCCGCGGCCCAGCGGCAACGAAGCCTGCTTCTGGATCTCAAGTCGACGATACTACTAGACGTCGCCAGGGTCTACTATCAGGTCTTGCTCGCAGAAGCGCGTGTGAAGGTCCTGGAGAATTCAGTGACGGTTCAGCGCGACCGCGTGACGGACGTCCAGAACAAATACAAAGCGGGCACCGCGCTGAAGCTGGACGTGGTGCAGGTCGAGGCTCAACTGTCCCAGACACGGGTTTCCCTGATCAAGGCCCGAAACGATGTATCAACGGGGCGAGCGACGTTGGCATTTCTGGTCAATACGCCGTCGGTTGAGGGTTCGCTTGCGGACACGCTTCAGTTGCCGGGCCAATTACCACCCAATGAGCAGTTGCTTTCAAAGGCTTGGGAATATCGCGATGACCTCGCGGCGGCGGCATACCAGGTCGAGACGGCGGCCCACGCATTGCAGCAGGCGTGGAGCCGGTACTTCCCGTCCATATCGTTGAACTTCACTTATTTCCTGAGCAGGCAGAGCTTTCCGTCCGACGTGGACTGGATTGGCGCATTGGGTCTGAACTTACCCATCTTTTCGGCGGGTCTGATCCATGACGACGTTCGGACCGCGTGGTCGAGGCTGCGTCAGGCCAAGTTGGCCGAGGGGTATCTGCAGCGGCAGATCAACGAGCAACTGACGGTAGCCGTTGAAAAC
>JARRQQ010000460.1:0-9520 GCA_037381725.1 Sedimentisphaerales bacterium | reverse complement strand
CGAATATCGCCTATATCAGTGCTGATAAGGGTCTTGATTCGGCCTACTCATTCTGGTATAATGTGGGCATACAGAAAGTTGGTACTTTGAGTTAGGACTTCATGTATGGAATCACCGCAGATCCACGTAGCCGTTGAGGAACTAATGTTCAGCCTTTTCCAGAGGCCTTTGCATCCCGAACTTTTCCAAATCTACGCCAATCGGCGTCTGAACACCGAGAAGTACGAGGCCATCATCTGGGTCACAGGCTGCACTCACGTGGTTAGTGTCTTCTCAGGCAACGTGTGTCTAACCGAAGTCGTCAGCGGGCCCGGCCAGATGCTACCCTCGCGAGGCCTGCTTGAACGCTTTCAATTTCGTGGACCGCGGACCCACAAATGCAACTTAAGCCAAGGTGCCAGCTACGTGACGGACTTCCAGGTCGAAAAGATGAGCCCCAATCTCTATCGTCAGAGTCACACGGACCTCGAACGCTTCGCGCGGAATAGAGGCGTGTTTGTGAAGTTCCCCGAATTGGAGGTTGACGGTCTTCAACCTTTCTGCTACGTCGATTTTGAAGCTCGCCGCACCGAGTTGCACATTCACACGTTCGCAGCGTATCCCGACCAGGTCACAATGATAAAGACACAATCGCTCTTCGACCTTCAGTAAAGCCGAGATCAGAGCGATCCATCGCCCTTCTGTGTATCGAGCCCCGTGGAAGCCTATCGAGATTTCACGGAGTCAGCATCTACTGAGCCTGCGCCACGACATTCGAAGCGATGCCGCGCTCACCGCCCGGCTAAACACCTATTCCGTAGTTCTGGAGCACGTCCTTGACAATGTGGAACCGTGGCCTGAGCAGCCTGAACACTTTCGAGGACATGTATTCGCGGGTATGCAGACCCAGCAATTGCTGTAGAGTGGAACTGGCCTTGAGGGCGTGCCTGTAGACGCACAAACCGTAAGGAAAAGCAAGTAGCTTTATGTATCGCGGTGTCGAATTCCAGACAACGTTCAGTAAGCCCCTCCATCCGATCTCGTCGTAGATGCTCGTTCTTCTCACTCCTTTGACCATAACCCAGACTCCTTTCTTTTCCAACGACCCTCCATTCGTGGGTCCTCCTTCCGAATCAGGAGCCCCCCGGCCGGTCTCGCGCACACAGTGGAAGGCGGGAAGAACGTGTGCGCTTCAGCTTTGCTGTAATTGCACGTTCTGGCTAAGAACGGCCAGCTTCCCGCGGATTTCGTCGGACATCCTGCTGTTAGGAAAGTCCTTGACGATCTGCTGGCCGACGTCGAGCGCGGTATTCCACCTTTTTTCCGTGACGGCGATGGCAAATTGCACACCCATGTTGTGAAGTTTCGTCCGGAAGACGTCGCGCGCCGCCTCTTGTAGAGCTAACGCCTCATTAGGCGTGAGGTAGGAGTCAAGCTCTCTCAAAATCTCGAGGCTGCGATCCGTTTCTCTTGCGTGGATGGCATCATCCCACGCGGCCAGCAGGACTCTCTTGCGATCTTGCTTGCGGTCGATCAGGACCTGCCTCATCGCCTTGGCCTTTTCGCTGTCCGGATGGGTCTTAATCAATCCCTCAATCTGAGCACTCGCCCGGACCCACTGATAGGCGTCGAGCAGCTTTTCGATGTGGGCGATGATTTGATTGACTTTCTCCTGGTCCGTAGCGTCGTGATAGCGGTCGCACTGCGTTCGGAGCTGTTCAGCCAAATCTCTGTATTCAGGGCGTTCGGCAATTTCAGCGACGATTTCGTTGGCCGCTCCGAAGTCCTGTTGCTGGAGCTTATCAAACACTGCCTCGCGCAGAGATTGCCTGTCCATGTCGCGGAACGCTATCGCTTTCGCCGTCTCGCTGACGCGCGCGGTCTGTTTGATCTGACTCAGCTCTGCAGAGATCGCCTCCAGCGTCCCGGCTACGTTCTCCATTTTAGTACTGTTGTCCTTCAGTACGTCCAGAATCTTGAACATGCGCGAGAGCATCGTCAGCAGCGCGCTGAGGAAGACTAGCGTGCCCAGCAACAGTAAGAGCTGGCTAAGCGTATTCGTTTCGGACCTCTGAAAGGTGTTGGTGAAAAATATGAGGATGACGACAACGGTCACCGCGACGCTGATTATCAGGATATGCCACCTGTACCGCCGGAACAAACCATCTTTTTCAGAGCTCATGATACACCTCTCGAAAAAAGACTTCTGACAGCTTGTTTCTAACCTTATATGATACAGGAAAAGGCTCCATTTGTCAATTTATCTAGAAAAATGATCGAAAGGCGAACTTCTTGTACAAAAACCCGGGTAAATTGGTGTATTTTGCCGGATGCGACGACATTCTTCGACTGTTTTGGCGGCGGCTTGTCAACCGATCGGCGGCGACTCACGTATGAGCCTGTGTAGAATGAGTATTTTGGATTGTGCTGAATGGAACCATCAGGGGTAGTGAAAAATGAAAGCTTTTCAAAAGACGTTAATAGTGGGGGTAGTGACGATGGCGGTTTCGGGCTGCTCGGCGGCGGAACGCGAGAACGCCGGAGTGGAGAAGATCAAAGCGAGTGAAGAGCTTGTCGTCGCAGGCAACAACGAGTTTGCCTTGAATTTGTACCAGAGGTTGCGCGGCGAGGAGGGCAACCTGTTTTTCTCGCCCTACAGCATCTCGACGGCCTTGGCGATGACGTACGCCGGAGCGAGGGGCCAAACGGCTTCGCAGATGGCCGAGGTGTTGTGTTTTCCAGTTGAGCCTGGGAGAGCGGAGCAGTCAGCGTCCAAGTCCGGCGTCCCCGCCGAGCTCGACTCGCAGCAATTTGCTTCGGCCTTTGGAACGCTGGTGAAGGATCTCAATGCAAAAGGGAGAAAAGGCGCCTACCAGTTAGCTGTTGCCAATGCCTTGTGGGGCCAGAAAGGCTATGGATTCCTTGGGCAATTTATGGATTTCGTGGAGAAGCACTACGGCGGGCGGCTCAACGAGGTCGACTTCGCCGGGGTTACCGAGGCGGCCCGCCAGACCATCAACGCCTGGGTGGAGAAACAGACGAACGATAAAATCAAGAATCTGATCGCCAGGGGTGTGCTCGATTCGATGACGAGGCTGGTCCTCACGAACGCCATATATTTCAAAGGCGACTGGGCGAGCCAATTCGACAAGGACAGAACGCAACAAAACGCACCGTTTACGCTCTCAGACGGCGGCAAGGTCAACGTCCCCATGATGAATCAACAGGAGAGATTCCGCTACATGGAAACGGAGACCTTCCAGGGGCTCGAGCTAGCTTATGCGAAGGACGAGCTATCGATGATCGTTCTGCTTCCAAAAGATGTGAACGGGCTCGGAGCCCTGGAAAAGTCGATCACGCAGAAAAATCTCTCGCAGTGGTTGGGCAGGCTCGGCAAACGCGAAGTTGTCGTCTTCCTTCCGAAATTCAAGCTGACGAGCCAGTTCAGGCTGGCTTCCGTGCTGAAGGCGATGGGAATGACAGACGCCTTCTCGCGAAGCGCGGACTTCTCCGGCATGGACGGCAAGCGAGACCTCTTCATCTCAGCCGTCATTCACAAAGCGTACGTGGACGTCAACGAAGAGGGCACCGAAGCGGCAGCCGCGACGGGGGTCACGATGAGACTCACCTCCGTCGGGCCGGGCGGCCGACCGCCGGTCTTCCGGGCCGACCATCCGTTCCTATTCCTCATTCGCGACAACCGGTCCGGCAGCATCCTTTTCATCGGACGAGTCATGAATCCAAACAAGTGACCGTGTCGCTTGTGATGAGAAGCCATACGTAACGGCTCAGGACGTTGGCAACGAACTCTGCTCCTTCTCGAGCTTGGCCTTCGCGTCCTCGTACGCCTTCTTAAGCTTGGTCAGGGCGTCGTTGAATCCCTCTTGAGTTTGTTGCCACGCCTGGCTGCTCGCTTGGGGCAGCTTATCAAGCTGTTGTTTTGCGGCTTGCAGCTTGGTTTGCAGATCGGTCTCGGTTTGCTGCCACTGGTCCGATGTCTTGGCCTTCAACTTGGCCATCAGTTGATTGGTCTCGGATTCGACGCTGGCGTAGCTCTTCTTGGCCTGCTCGATGAACTTGTCCTTTTGGTCCGACAGATATTGTCCCGTTGCGTCGGCAGCCTCTTTCATTTTCTCTTCGGCATTCGCGGCGGTGCCCTGGGAGCCGCCTTGTCCCGATTTCTTGCAGCCGGCCATCTGGACAACAAGGGAAAAGCCGAGACAGACAAACAGCGTTGTGGCGATCATCTTCTTCATCTTGTTCCCTTTCAATTCTGAGTGAACGCGAGATCGGTTTCTGTGCATACGCTTTTTCTTTTTGTACAGACCGATTCGCCTTCCTCAAATAGGGCAAATGCCGGAACCCGTTCAGGAAAAAGCTCAGGCCGCGATGATGTGCAAAGGGACGCGCCAGCACTGCGTCAAAGCTCAAGTAGGGAAATTGTCATTGCGAGGAGCAAAGCGACGAAGCAATCTCAAGCATTGGGTGCACAAGAGACTGAGATTGCTTCGCTTCGCTCGCAATGACATTCTCACGGTCCTTGTCGTGACAGAATACTTATGGGCGCTCGGATTTACCGATGGCGCTCAGAATGTCTTTGATTTCCTCACCCGCCTGTGTGACCAGGCCGGTTTTCAGGATATCCTCGTCCCGGTAGAGGATTTCGCGGACCCGTTCACCCCTGCCTCCGGGGCGGAAATCGAAGAACACCTTGCCCGGCATCACCGCGGACAAGAGAAACGTGCCGGGCGTGGGAAAGACCATTTTCGTCGAAGGCTGGTCACCCTGGCCTTCCTCGGAAAAGACGGTCGTGCCTTCCCTTATATACGGGGGTGCATACCTGTTGCCGTAAGGGAAGTTTGAGGCGGCGCCTCCTCCGGGCCTTCCTTCGACGTAGGCGCCGCCAAAACACCGGCCGACCTGCCAGGGATTGCCTTCGTCATCCACAAATTTACCACTGACCCGAATGGTGCTTCCTTAAGGCTGCCGACGGGGATCAAACCCGCGTTTTCGGGCTAAAATGCGAGTGCCCAACACGGGAAATTGCTTATGGAAGTGGCATTCACCACTGACCCTAACACCGCGTGTCAGCGTAAAGTTGAGTTGTGTCGGTTGTGCATCAGGTTTGATCGTGACGAGCTTTCTGGTTTTCACGAGTCCTTTGTATACGGCATCGACGTGTACGATGAACGTGCCTTCGCCAAGTCCTTCGATTCTATACCGGCCCTGCTCATTGGTGTATCCGCAGAAGAGATCGAAGAACATATTATCTCCGAAAGTGACCAATCGAGCATTCGCCCGAGAGAATGTGCCCGGGTAGAATCGCGGCGGATACGGGTCGTTTTCGTTGGGAGCCCCCCGGTCGAGGACCTGCACGTAGACCGGCCGTCCGTCCAGCTCTTCAAGTGCATAGCTGCCGTCCTCATTCATGCCCGATGAAGAAACTCGCCGATAGTATCCTTTCCATCGGCCCTGTGGTTTTCGCACCCACGCGGAGACGGCAAGAGTCTTGCCATTCGCAATAGGCTTGCCGTCCTCGCCCAGAATTCTGCCGACAATCCGGCGGTAGGGCCGGATCGGCTGTATCTCGATCGCTGCCGATATTCTCTCGCCTGCTTTGAGTTGAAACGTGGGCCGGTCGGATGACTGGTTTTCCGGATTGTAGTAGGCGTCCTGGTAGTCAAAGGTCTCTACGGTCCGGAGAGCATAAACTCCAGCGGGAACATCCCTGAAACGGAAACTGCCATTATCTTCAACTTCGACAATCCGGTCGCCGAATTGTTCGGAACTCAGGCATACTCTGGCATGTCCTATCCGGCTCCAGCGAGCCTTGCGATAGACGTGCCCGAAGATGGAACTGTTGCCCTCAGGCCATGAGCCGTTGCGACTGACCGTCTTATTATCCGATCTTGGTGTGCGCGGCCGAACCCTTCGGGCCTGATCGCTACGGCTAACCGCTGAAACCGCCTCGACTGGCTTTGTTCTGAGGTCGCGAGCGTCTGACGCGGAAGCTGCTGCATAGCCGATGTTCCCATCGGCTCTCGCCCCAGCCAACTGGGCCGCAGTGAGGATGATACCGGCAAAGAGGCCGAGCTGCAGGCCGGATAATCGCCGGGTGTTACGCTTGGGCACGGGCCTGGAACGCATATCTTCAAGAGCGTCGCCGCGGCGTCGATACTGGGCGGATGGCAGAGCCTTCTCCGCTTTCAGGAGATGAGCAGTATCCAGACGGTCGCATCTCTTGCTTTCCGAGATCATCTGTCGGCTCCTTTCTCGATATTGCAGATACGCGTGAGATAGTCAAGCTGGAATTCGCAATTCTCGCTTACATTTCAAGCATTGTCCGGCCCACGGCAGTCCTCATGTCAAAACAGCAAAACCGGCGCCACGCGGGGATTGACGCCGCGCGGCGTTTGTGGTATTCTACAAAACCTGTCGGCATCAGGACAGAACCTATACGTCAATCAAGAAGGAGTGAAATGCAATGAGAAGACGAGAATTCATGGCGACGGCGGGGCTTGTGGGGATGACGGCGATGAGCTCGTTCAGCGAAGCCGGACAGAGCGCCGATAGCGGGCAGCAGTACTTTGAGTTCAGGAAATACCACCTGCCCGTCGGGCCGGAGAAGAATCGGGTTGGCAATTTTCTGCGCCGTGTAGGAATACCGGCGATGAACCGCATTGGCATCGCGCCGGTCGGCGTCTTCAATGCGGTCTACGGACCCAATCAGCCCACGCTGTACGTGCTGCTCGTGCACAAGTCTTTCGAGACGGTCGTCAATTCCGCTTCGCTGCTGATGGCTGATGAGGAATATCGCAAGGCCGGTGCGGAGTACGTGGATACGCCGATGTCCGATCCGGCGTACGTCCGTGTGGAAAGCTCGCTGATGTTGGCATTTAAGGGCATGCCGAAACTGGAGGTGCCGGAGAGGAAGCCGCGCATTTTCGAGCTTCGCACGTACGAAAGCCACAGCATCAAGGCGGCCAAGAAGAAGATCGAGATGTTCAATGACGGTGGCGAGATCGGGATCTTTCGCAAGACGGGTTTTCATCCGGTCTTCTACGGTGAGACGATCATCGGGCCAATGATGCCGAACCTGACCTACATGTTAGCCTTCGATGACCTGGCGGACCGCGACGCGAAATGGGATGTGTTCCGCGTAGACCCGGCGTGGAAGAAACTCAGCGCCGATCCTTCCTACAAGGACACCGTTTCCAATATTACGGATATTATTCTCCGCCCCGCGTCGTATTCACAAATATAATTCGGAATCTTCGACTGCTGATTGCGAATTTGTCGCAACGGAAGATCGAAGACTTAGTTACGAGGGGCTGGCTTTGCGCCGAGGACCTGGAGTGTGCCCTGGAGAACGGGCAGGGTCTCGGTCTTGATTTTGGGATCGTCGAGGTCGCCAGTGACATTTATTTGGACGACGGCCCGGCCCAGTCCCTCGGTCAGAGATTGGAGGACCGAAGGATCGTCCGTCGCCACACGGCGGCCTCGTGCCGTGAGCGTCAAATCGACAGAGTTCTCTCGCAAGTCCATCCAGCCCGAGCCGGTAAAGGCAACATCGTGGCCGGACAAATCCAGCTTCCTCACGAACAGCCCGTTATCTCTGACGTATGCATCGACCAGCATTTGGTCGAAGGCATAGTCTTGTGGTTGTACGAGCCGCACGACCTGGAGGAGCTTGGCCAGAGGCGAGAGCTTGCCCACCTGCATATCGCTTATCGACAGTCTGCACGTGCCGACGCGCGAGGCCATCTGGCCGGTCTTGGCGTCGACGCACAACGAGCCATTCATCCTCCCGCTGGTGTGACCGCTTTGGGTGGTCTGGCCGGGCTCCGTGTCAGATAGGAAGCGTTGCAGATCGACGTCGACAAAGCCTGCTTGCAGAACGCATCCCGAAGCACCTCGGGAGTCAGCCGGTTCCTTGATCTGGACCTTTCCCATCAATCGGCCGTCGTAGCAGTCAGCGGTGAGATTCTCACTGGCCCAGGTCCGCGTTTCAGGATCGAACGAAATATCCGCCTTCAGATGCGTGAAGGATTTGCCGCGGATCACCACGGTTCCGCCGTCCACAATCGCATGACAATCGACAAACCCATCGCCCGTCTTGTACAGGCCGTTCGTTTGAAGCGTGGTGTTCAACTGGACCCTGGGGCCAAGTGTGTTGAAACCGAAATCTCTCAGACCGATGCTGCCGTCTGTGAAATCAATCGACTTGCGCCCGTCGGAGGTCCGAGCGATATGAATGTTGTCGACGTCCAGGTCGAGCAAGCCGCTCGCGGACAGCCGGTCATACGATGACCGCAGATGCGCGGGCAACACCAGTCCGAACTGATCGTCGAAGGGAACGCCACTCGCGGAGAGAGCAAGGCTCGCGTCGTTAAGGGTCCCATCCGCGAGAGTCAACTTGCCGTTAAGTCTCACCGTTGCTTTCGAGCCTGGCGTCGGCAGGCAGTTGCCCAAAGTCGCTTCCAGGCCCTTGATCTCGACGTGATTGGCGTCGATCGCAAGGCGGCCGGTAATGTCCTCGAGAGAATAGGGCAATTCCTGGAAGACCACGCGGTTGCCGAGACACTCCAGATCCACGTCGTAGTCCGGATACCTCTCAGGATCTTCCTTGCTCAATTGCGCGCTCAGATTGACGCTCCCGCCCGGCTTCAAGTCGGAAACGGTCTTCTTGAGGGTCTCGGGCAGAAACCTGACTAGATCATCGTTCAGCGGCACAGGCTCCATCTTCACCGCCAAATGATACATCGACTGGTTCGGCTGCTGGGCGGGCTGGACCTGGCCCTTCAGGTGGAGCAGCCCGGCGCCGTACAGGCCGGAGAATTCCTTGATCGTGATCGAATTGGGTGTGAAGGCGGCCTTGGCCGAGACATCGGTGATCCCCAGCGGAAACTGATCGGACTTCAGTGACGCGTGCTTGAACGACAAGTCGGCGACGAAGCCCGTGGACCCGGAGTCCTGCGTCGTGATTCTCACCCAGCCATCGGCCAGACCCTCGGGATGATACCGTGCATACACGGTCCTTTCGTTCTGAGGCAAAGCGGTCTCCAGCACGGAATCCAGAGGCAGATTACTGAGGTTCACCGAGACGTCGTATGCCGCTTGGTCCTGATCTCGGGTCGTGAGGTGCCCATTGAGCGTGATCTGATGGTCGCCCTTCTTGGAGACGACGTTCGAGAATGCAACTTTGTCGCCCTCGAAGAACAGATGGCCGCCGAGATTTTCCAAGGGGTACGGGAAATGCCGATACATCGCCCTGACGCCGAGAAGGTCCACTTCCAACTGCTGCCGCCTCTGCGTCTGAGATTCGCGTGTAGTCCAGTAGTCAACGGCCACCGCGCCGGTCGGTGAGAAAGCATCCCAAAACTTCCGTTGTCTGGACGACAGAGCGTTGTACAGATCGTCGTTTAGCGGCATGTTGTCACTTCTGATCTGGACTTGGTATGTTCGATCTCCATCGGAATCTCTGCACCAGCCGTTGATGAGGATTCTCGCCTCGCCGTGCCAGCCCACGAGGTTACATAGT
>JARRQQ010000459.1:5578-10458 GCA_037381725.1 Sedimentisphaerales bacterium | reverse complement strand
CGGCGGTACAAGCTATTGGGCGGCCGGGCCGAGGTGCTCGTTGTCAAGGGCAAGGGCCACGAGCTATGTCCGGAATTCATGGAGAATCAGGCGCTCGTCGATTTTCTTCTCTCCCAGGGTCGGGATATGCCCACGACAAGCCCATAGCGTGCGATCCGTTGCACGGATTCGGCGGCCGCCATCGAAAATTTGAGGGACATTGTCAAAAAAGCTGTAACGTTTCCGGGACTCATACGCCTATAATGTGTAGGACGAAAATTTGAGTGTGTTAGAATCCGAGTCAGGCTGTCAGAGTATCAGGAGAAACACGAAATGAGACAGAACAAACGCGGGAAGATTGTCTTCTTGGCATCGGTGCTGGCATTATCGGTTGTGCTGAGCGGCTGCGTGGTTTATCAGGGGGACGAGCACTATACCGGCGTCGATGACAAGAAGCTCAAGGAAATCGAGTGCGGCCAGACCACGAAAGACTGGCTCGTGGAGACGTTCGGGGAGCCGACCGAGCAGCTCACGACCGACGACGGCGGTGAAATCCTCAAGTACAAATGTGTCAAGAGGAAAGACAATCAGTTCGTGGTGTTCCCGCCGCCGATCGTGATCACCGACGACAAGAAGGTCGAGCACGTGGTTGCGTTTGAAGTCCGGGACGGGATCGTCCAGCGATACTGGAAAGAGGGGTAGTCGTAATTCGTCGCTCCACCTAAGGTGTCCCTTCGGGAGTGACGCTGATCAGCGGTAGGGTGTGTCCGCCTGCGGCGGATTGCACACACGGATGCTTCATGGCGTCATCTCCGTTACGTATTTCCTTCCGGCCGGGCGGAATTTCCGATTGACAAAGCCGGCGCGAGTACTAATAATGTGACGTCAATTTGACTGAGCCGAAGTGGCGGAATTGGCAGACGCGCGGGATTCAAAATCCCGTCCTGGCAACAGGGTGAGGGTTCGACTCCCTCCTTCGGCATTTGACTTAGCGGAGAAAACGACCTATCTCGCTGTACGACAAGGCAAGGGTAAATGAAACCATTGGAGAACAACTCTCAGGATATCGAATTGATTTCGCAGAAGATCGTGGACTCTGGACATTTTGTGGCTCTTACAGGGGCTGGCATATCCACAGAAAGTGGTATTCCCGATTACCGCAGCAAAGGAGGGATCTGGGAGAAGTTCCAGCCGGTCTATATCAATGAATTCATGAGTTCGCGGGAAGCGAGGATCAAGTACTGGAGCCGGAAAGCTGAATTGTATCCGGACTTGATTAAAGCGCAATCCAATGCCGCACATCGGGGCCTAGCGGAACTCTATCAGCTTGGTTTTCTCAAATCCATCGTCACTCAGAATATCGACGGTTTACACCAGAAAGCCGGGGTGCCGGACGAGGCGATCATTGAGCTCCACGGGAATAATCTTCGGGTACGCTGTATGAGTTGCGATCGAATTTCTTCGATACATGAGGCGCAAAGACGTGTTGAGAGTGGCGACCGTGCTCCGGAATGCGAATGCGGCGGCTATCTCAAACCCGACACCATATCATTCGGCCAATCCCTGCGTCCCGATGTTCTCGCTCAGGCTTACGAACAATGCAGTTTGTGTACGATGATGTTGGTTATAGGTTCGACTTTGAAAGTGCAACCGGCTGCAAGCTTGCCGGCCGTAGCGAAGCAGAACGGCGCATTTCTGGCGATGATTAACCTTTCCGAGACGCCCTGTGATAATGCGTGCGACATATTAGTCAGAGAAAAGGCAGGTATTGTTGTGCAGGCGATTGTCGATAGAGTAAAAGAAATAGGATGAACCGCTATTAAAATTCTGCACAATGAGAGATATAAAATGATTACGGAAAAAGATATTAAACGATTACGTTTCGTGACATCGAAGCATCATGTCTTCGAGATAAAATATGTGATGCCAATGATGGCACTGATAATATTTGCTGTGGCTCTTCTCAATATTCATTTAGCAATAAGATTTGCAAATAGAGGCAATACACCACTGTTCGATATCGTGAATATTGATTTAAATAAGCAATATTCAGGATGGTGTATGGCATCGCTAAACAGAATATGTCTATCTGTTTTCTTAATTACTGCCTCATCACCTGTGATGATGTTTTCTCTGTTCGGAATTGCAGTGATACGTTTCTACAAACGTATGCTCGATTTCATTGATCTTCATACAAATAAGAGCACGTAGAATGGGCAACTTGATTGCCCATGCTGATAGAGCGACGAATTGTGTTGAACAAACCGCATGGGCAGGGAACCTGCCCATCCTACAAAACTTAAGAGACATATTGTGATTGGAGAATAAGGAGAGCACGTGGGCCCAATTCAGAAAGCAATCACGGGCAAGGAAGACCCGGGGCAATTGACGTCCCCGTATGAATCACTTGTTCAGTTCTACTGTGCCTTCAATTCCTGCGATATGCAGACGATGTCTGACAATTGGGCTCAATCGGATGACATTTCAATGGACAACCCTCTGGGTGGTATTAAGCGCGGCTGGGCTGAGATTCAATCGCTTTATGAGCGAATTTTTCAGGGTCCTGCCGAGGTTTACGTCGAGTATTTCGACTACACCATCCACGAAACAGCCGAGATGTTTTATGCCGTAGGAAGGGAACGGGGATATTTCCGCTCTGGTGGAGAAGAAATAGCACTCGCGATTCGCACAAGCCGAATCTTTCAGAAAATTGATGGTCGCTGGAAACAAGTCCACCATCACGGTTCAATCGAAGATCCGCAGTTACTGGCTAGGTATCAAGCGGCTGTTTCCTGATTACACCGAAACGCAGATTTCAAGACAGCATGGATCAGCCTTGGCTCTGGGCAGCGCGTGCCAAACGCGCGTTACGTTTGATCTTCTCGTTTACTACACAGCCCTGTAGATTCGAGCAGTTTCCAGCCTAATGGAAGGAGAGCGGCGGCTAAGGCTATTTTTAGCAAGTCGCCAATAATGAAAGGGCATATGCCCACTGTCATGACTTTCGTGCTGATACCCATCAGGCAACTCAACCAGAACATCCCGCAAGCGTAGATAATGGCATTGCCGAGAATCATCGCCAAGACGGTCGTTCCAATTCGCCGGTCCCAGCCTTTTTCGGCTAGGAGGCCCGTGACGTAGGCGGCGGGGATGAAGCCGATCAGGTAGCCGCCCGTCGGGCCGATCAGTACGGCAAAGCCACCTCCGAAGGCGAACACGGGCATTCCCATAGTCCCTTGGATGATATAGGCAAGCACGGCGAGGCTCCCGCGCCGGGCGCCGAGCAGTGCGCCGATGACTAACACGGCGAAAGTCTGGCCCGTGACGGGGACAGGGCTAAAGGGCAGTAGAAACTGGGCCTTGGCGCTTAGGCCGATCAGGAAGGAGCTGGCAAGAATCAGGGCGATATCATAGAATCTCGCCCACGTTCTCTCGCGAGGCCGCAGAAGGCACGTCGCCGTTACATTCGTTGTCATATTTCTTCCGATCCCAAATACCCGAAGTAATACCGGGTCGTCATCCTGACAACCACATGCGCGAAATGATAACACGGGCTGCTTTCCACGTCAAAGGTTGTGTGATTTGACTTTTTTGGAGACTGAAAAAAAGGGCTTGCACCATTCGATGCAAGCCCCTGTTCGTTCAGACTTTTTGATCATCGGCATGAAAGCCGACCAAGCGGTTTACTGAGCCGGAGGTTCGAGCCGCACGTTGTCCAGCCCGAGCCAAGAGTCGCCGGAACTGGCGTTGGAGAATTCAATGCCGATCTTGTGGCCAACCGACGCGGGAACGTCGCCGGCCGTGATCGACAGCGTATACTCCTGCATAGCGTCGGAAATGGCCACTTCCTGGCTTGCCATCGGGACGCGCGTGCCATTGTCGTCGTAGTAAGCGGTCATCTTCAAAGTTGTGGCGGCCCACGTGATCCTGGCGTCCACTTTAAGCTCCAGCACGTCCCACTTGGTGATCGTATGGCCCGTCAGTTGCCAGAGCGGGGGATCGCCGCTCATCAGGTAGGCCGTCCAGTCTCCGTCGGTGGGCGTATATCCCGTTTCGACTCCCGAATCGGCGGGCGGTCTATCAGTGGTCCAGCCGGGCACGTTATCGAAGCCTGCCTGCTTTTCCGTGCCGGGAAGCTCGAAGCTGAAGTTCTGGATAGCTACCGGTCGCGGGCGATACAGCCGAATATCATCAAAGTACATCACGCCCGGGCCGCCGGGTAGTGAGGTATTGTCTCGCGTGCCCAGGCCGATGGCCACGCTGTTGACACTAGTCAAGCTTACGCCCTGTTCGGCGAACGCCTGCAAGGGGATGACCCACTCGGTCCAGGCGGTTGTGACGAGGTTCGGATCGTCGTTGTAGACCACCGCCGCGCTGCCCGTGCTGTCGGCGATCGCAACATACATCGGCTCGGCGGCATTGGTCGCGGCGCCTCGGTACCACAGCGACAGTTCCGTCACGCCGTGCCGGGTCCAGTCGCTCGGGGATGCGAACGTTCTTTGTGCCTCTGAATACTTGAGATTGTTGTCATAGTACAGAGGCATGGACTGGCGGCCGCCGTGGACGATTGCGGTCTCGACGTAATGCTCTCCCGAGGCGAAATCAATCGGCTCGGGATGGCCGGCCATAGCGCCGTTCGTGGCGGTGCCGAATCCGTCGATCCACGTATTCCATATCTCGTCAGGCGTATAGTCATTGTAATCCTCGAAACTGTCCACAACGACATAGTCGGCGATATTGATCACCCGGGTCCGACCTTTGGTTGTGGAGCCGTCATTATTGATTTCGTCGATGCGCCAGTAATACGTCTGACCCCATTCAAAACCTTCTCGTGGCGAGAAGAGGGTGTTACTCTGTCGCCCACGATAGACGCCGGTCGTGTCGGATTCGTCCGCATTGGC
>JARRQQ010000459.1:0-5535 GCA_037381725.1 Sedimentisphaerales bacterium | reverse complement strand
CGACGGCATCCATATCACCGCCGAAATAGACATCGTGCTGCACCGCCTGATCGCCGGGCCGCCACGTGACGGACGTGACGGTACCCACCTCCCGGATTCGACCATTCGTGGGTCGTAAATGCCAGGCCATCAGAAGATCGCCCCTCATGGCTTGGAGGATTTCTTCCTGGGTGAGGGCTTTGTTGTAGATACGCACCTCGCCGACCTCACCTGTGACACCGGTCTCAAGACCCCTGCCGCCGTTAAAGTCGGTGGCTTCGGAGTTAGCGCCCAAGAAGCCGTAGCGTGTCAAATCACCGATGCCATAGGTCCAGCCTCCCCAGACCGCCGAAGGCTCGGGCAGACCGTCGATATAGATTGTCATAACGCCGTTATCGAAGACGCCGCAAACGTGGTGCCAGAGTCCGTCATCGACGCGGGTGGCGCTTCCGTAGTCTACCTGGACTTCGGTGGTGCCCCTCAAGGTCATGACATCCCAGCCGACCTGGCCGGGACCGGCGCCATTGCCGTTGATCTCCAGCCGGTAATACTCATTACGGTCGAACGAGACAATAAACTGGGTGTTCGGGTCGTCCGTGCGAACCCAGGCGCACGCGGTGACCTCCGTTCGACCGGAGCCGACGTAATTCAGCTCATCGATGGCAACGAAGCCCCCATCTGCGAAGGTCAGGGCTTTGTCCTCATCGTAAAGCCATCCGGGTTGGGTCCATTCCGTCCCGATGAGTTTACCGTGATAACCATGTCCGGACCAATCGAGCGTGGTCGTTCCCGTCCCCTCATCAAGTTTCCACTGGCCGACGAGATTCGGATCCTCGGCCATAGGGATTTCGGGCCGAGTGGCGAAGGTCCAAACGTCACCCGTCAGCCAAGTCGAACCGTTGAACGTATCCACGCGCCAGTAGTATGAGGTTGCCGGGGCCAGCGGACCGGGATCATAGGTTGTCCCCGCATGTGGAGGGCCTCCGGCTGCATTGGCGATCTGGTCGGCGTCCGTCCCGAAATACACGGCGCTCATGATCGTACTCATGCCCGGCGACCAGCTTAGAATCACGTCGGTAGGTTCAGCGCCCTCGCCATCGGCGGGAATCGGCTCGTAGGCTATGAGCGGGGGAATCCAGAAGCTCCAGACGTCGCCGCGCCACGGGCTATCCGGATGGGTCTCATTGACCTCATTCACCCGCCAGTAATAGGTAGCTCCCGGGACCAGACCATCCGGAGCCGGAAATCCGGGAAAGCCCACGGATTGGCTCGTCGTCATCCGACAAAGGCTGTCTCAGCTCCGGCGCTGACGTCATCGAAGCTCGTGCTGAAGTACACGTCGTGAGAGGCCGCAGGCGGGCTGGCGGACCACCTCAGAATTCCCCAAGTTGCTTCGAGCCTTTCACCGTCGGCTGGCTCCGGATCGTGGGCGCTGGCGAGATAGCCCAGCGATGAGAGATCCCGAATCTCGATATCGGCCAGTTCTCGCTCGTAGATCCGGACCTCGTCGATCATCCCGAGGAAGTGCCGGTCGTCCTGGGGAACGCGCCGGCCAATGGTGAGGTCCACGTTATTGGCGTTGTCCACCAGATTGAACGCGTCCGGATCGGTTGTATTCCGGCGGGTATCGTCCCGGCCGTCGAGGTAGAGTTTCACTTCCGGGTGAACCATAGCCGCACCCGCCCGCATGGCAAGTGCAACATGGTGCCATTCGCCATCGTTCAGGGACGTATCGCCCTGAATGTTCCCGCTCCCATGTTCGACTCGGAGCCTTCCGGCGTTGACGCGGAAGTCCACTCTGCGTGTCCCGGAATTCCGACCCCAGTAGGTGATGTCCCCTTCGTCGGCGGTGGCGGTCGTATTGACCCATGCAGTCACGGTGACCGGACTCACACTCAGAACGCCCTTGTATCCATCGACGGTAAAGTAGTCACCGTCGCCATCGAGGGCCAGGGCTTGCCCGGAATAGCCGGACACGAACTGCGCGTCGCCGGCAAGCGTGCCGTTACGACCGTTGGGGGAAGCGTCGAGGCCGTTGCCGTCGAACTTCCACCATCCGGCCAGGGTGGGATCAACGGTGTCGGCCCAACCGGCCGATACGAGGCCCAGCACAAAGATGAAGCACGCCAGACAGGTCAACTTTCTGTACATGGTAGTCCTCCTTCAACTAAGGGTCAGAAATGGGAACAGAACGACTTGCGGCAGTTTGCGATCTCTGCTCTATGAGTCGATATTGCCTCCTTCCCGGGAGAGCCGTCTGTCGCCGAGTGGGGCGATCCGTCCTCCCGCGCACGCGAGGGCTCTTGCATGCCCGCTACTTGTCGATTACGGGGTCGGGCTTGATACGAATACAAACTTCACCTAACCGTATTGAATCATATTGTACGCGTTCTGTCAATGCGAAAAGCCTGTGCGTCGTACATCGGCATATCGTTCGCCTGAAATTGTGTGGAAGTGTTGAGATTCTTCGGACAGTGGCCATTTTGGTGGGACAAATATCATTTCTGCGATCAACTCTTACGCCGGGCTGGAACCGCCGGTTGCTAGCCCTGGGTGGGCACGAAGGGCGCCTGATTCAGTCGGTGTGGAGGAAGTTGCGAACATCCTCGGTCTGAGACAGTATTCCCTTGAATAACGAGCGCGTTGTGTTATCATGGTATTTGAGATCGAAGACTCGATGTGGGGTGCAGGATGCAATGTCGAACTCAGAGGCCAAGTGTTTTTTGCGGAATTCCGGCAGGCGGGCGGCGTCCGGACGCGGCCTTTACGCTCATCGAGCTCCTGGTCGTCATCGCGATTCTCACTCTTTTGCTGGCCATCTTGCTGCCCGGGCTGTCCAAGGCGAAGGCGAAGGCGCGGGAAGTGGCTTGCCTGAGCAACCTCCGACAACTTCAGACTTGTGCGAAAATGTATTCGATGGACAACGACGGTTTCCTGCTGCCGAATCGTTACGTTTATTATATCAACACGGGAGGTCCTTCAGACGGTTTCGACGAGGCCATGACGTGGTGCGCCGGCCTGGCGCCGTACGATACGACCACGGAGAACATCGAGCACACGTTGTTGTTTCCCTATAACAAATCGACCGGCATTTATCACTGTCCCGCCGATATGTCGCGGGTCAGAACGGAGAGCGGCGAATTGCTTTCGATGCGCCGGACCCGCAGCTACAACTTGAGCCAATCCATTAACGGCGCGCCATATCCGGACCCAAGGTACTACCCGCCGAGCTTCACGAAGGAGAACGAGATCAACGACCCGGCCCCGGCGTTCTGTCTGTTCTTCGTGGACGTTCACGAAGACAGCATCCTGGATTCTCATTTCGGTATTCCGCCCCGAGGCCCGATGTGGGAGACGGACCCGCCGTGCTGGTGGGACCTTCCCGCTAACCGGCACTCGCAGGGCGCCTGCTTCTCTTTCGCCGACGGCCACGTCGAGCGCTGGCGCTGGGCCAGGCCGAAGGTATTCACCGAACTCGGCCAGGAGGTCAGGTCGGACGGCGAGATCGAGGACTTCTTGAGAGTCCAGAAAGGCGTCAGACCCGAGGAAGGCTACTGAGAGCCGTTGCCTGCCAAGCGTCCGCCTCGTCCTCGCGGGCCGTCGAGATTCATCTCCGCAAAGTCACAAAGCCCTTTGCTTTTTGCCCGGAAACCTTGTTATAATGCTGCCGGTGTGAGCAGGCATTATGAACCGGTTATTTTGAAAGGACACCCCGATGCTTAGAAACGCTCATCTTGTCTTGGCTTTGCTTTTTGTGGGAACCGTTTGTGTGTGCGCCTCGGCGGCAGGACCCGATGCGTATATTGGACGCTGGGCGCTGACCATCCCGGGCGGCGCCGCCGGCTGGCTCGGTATCGAACAGAAAGATGGGTATTTGGACGGCAGCCTGCTCTGGGGCGGCGGAAGCGTCCTGCCCGTAGACAGCGTTTGTATGGACGGGGACGTGCTGAACGTCACTCGCGTCCAGAAGGTTGAACGCAAGAACGCTGCGGGCAACGTGGTCCGGACACAGCTATTCACCGAGACGATTGTCACAAAGGTCTCGGGCGATACGATGCAATTGACGCAAGTTCGCCCCCGCCGCAATGGCAAAGGCACGGATCGCAGCGAATTTACGGGCAAGCGGATTCCTCCCCTTCCGCCAAAGCCGGACCTGTCCAAGACCAGGTATGGCAAGCCGATCAAACTGTTCAACGGCGAGAATCTGGATGGCTGGCGACTGACGAATCCGCGAGCGAGAAGCGGCTGGTCGGTGAAGGACGGCGTGCTCGTTAACAACCCGGTCCAGCGGGAGGGCAGGCGGCATATCTCCTACGGCAACTTGCGTACGGACGCCGAGTTTGAGGATTTCAATTTGAAGCTGGAAGTGAACGTTGGCCGGGGACAAAACAGCGGCATTTATCTGCGCGGCATTTACGAGGTCCAGGTCTGTGATTCGTACGGCAAGAAGCTCGATTCGCACAATATGGGAGGAGTCTACAGCCGGATTACTCCCACGGTGGCCGCCGAGAAACCGGCCGGGCAATGGCAGAGCTTTAATATCACATTGCTCAATCGCCACGTAACCGTCGAGCTAAACGGCAAAGTCATCATTGACAATCAGCCGCTTCTCGGTTGTACCGGCGGTGCCCTCAGGTCGGACGAGTTCAAGCCGGGCCCCATCTATCTGCAAGGCGACCATACCGGCATCAGGTACAGAGACATCGTCCTGACCCCGATCCTCAAACGCGGGTAGCATCTCATACAGCCAATTTGCGCACGCGGAAAAGGTTGGAAAGGATGTGACGATGAAGCGATGTGTGGTCTTGATTGTGTTGGCGTGGTCTTTCGCCGGGCTCGGCGTGGCCCTGGGGTCGGGCGTATCGGACGAGCTTAGGCCCGAGGCGATTGAGGCGAGGATTCGGCAGAATCGGATGGGGGAGCTGATCGTAGAGGCCAAGCCGGGCGCCCGGGTCCGCGTCGAACAATTGCGGCATGAGTTCTGGTTCGGCGCCGCCTTGTCGTCGGGAGCGTTTAGCGGCCGCTGGAATGACGAGGATCAGCGTCGATACGAGCAAATGTTTCTGGCGAACTTCAACGCCGCCGTGACTGAAAACGCGGTGAAGTGGCATAGCATGGAACCCCGGCGCGGACAGGTGAATTATCGCACGGTGGATGCGATCCTCGCGTGGACAACGGAGCATGACATTCCGCTGCGAGGACACTGCCTGTCCTGGGGCATTCCGGGACGCGTCCAAGAATGGCTGAAGCAATTGGACGACGATGAGCTCCGTGAGGCGTTAAAGACTCGGATGACGAGCATGGCCGGTCGTTACAAGGGTCGATTTGCAGAGTACGATCTCAACAACGAGATGATCCACGGCAACTACTATGCCGAGCGCCTCGGGCCGGGCATTACCAGGCAGATGGCGGACTGGGTCAAACGGGCCGATCCCGGTTCGCACCTGTTCTTCAACGATTATGACGTCCTCACCGGCAACCGGCTGGACGATTATATCAAACACATTCGCGGGCTGCTCGACCAAGGGGCGCCTATGGATGGAATCGGAGTGCAAG
>JARRQQ010000458.1:0-4280 GCA_037381725.1 Sedimentisphaerales bacterium | reverse complement strand
GGCTCTACCTTGTACTTTGTATCAACCAGGCCGGGCGGAGTCGGTGGTGTGGATATCTGGCAGGTAACGCTGGGAAAGAGCACGCCGGAAAGGAAGGCAGCCAAGTTGGCCGCCTCCTTGCACAAGGCTGTCGAGGCGGGGAACATCCAGCAGGTCCGATTGCTCCTGGAGAAGGGTGCGGACATAGATGTCAAAGTTAACGGAATGACTGCCTTGCACTATGCCGCCCGGGACGGCTTCAAGGAGATGGTCGAGGTGTTGCTGGCCAAGGGCGCGGATGTGAATGCCGGCGGGTACGGGGTGGAGAACAAGACCGCCGTCGACTTTGCCATGCAAAACAACCATAGCGAGATCGTGGCGCTGCTCTTCTCCAAGGGTGCTGACATTTCTGCTCTGCACGTAGCCCTGCAGCGGGGAGATCGGGCCAAAGCCAAGGATCTGATTGAGAATGGCGCTGATGTCAAGAGACGGAGTCCGTTTGGAATTACCGCGCTGCATCTGGCGGCTGAGCAGGGTTTCACGGACGTGGCGGAACTCCTCATTGCCAAAGGCGCGGACGTCAACGCCAGAATGAATTGGACCTGGACGCCTCTTCACGCTGCCGCCTCAAAGGGCGACAAGGACATGGTGGAACTGTTGGTTGCCAAAGGGGCCAACGTCAATATCAAAACCCCGAACGGCGAAACGCCGCTGGATGTCGCCGGTTCACGCGCCGTCGTGGAAATTCTGGCGGCTGAACATCCCGCGGCAGCGACCCTCCAGAGCGCGGCCATCTTGGGAGACTTGGCTAAGGTGAAGACGCTCCTGGAACAGGGCGCCAGCGTGAACGCGGTACATGAATGCGGCCAATGCCATGTTGGACCGGTGGCGAAGACGCTCCTGGAACAGGGCGCCAACGTGAACACCAGGTACGGCTTCCGGCAAACCGCCTTGCACTATGCCGCTGGTGCCGGTTTCAAGGAGGTCGTTGAGGTTCTGGTGGCCAACGGGGCCGATGTGAATGCGCGCGAAGGCTATGGCATGACCGCCGCGCAATGCGCCTTGAAAAACGGGCATACCAAGATCGTGGAGTTCCTCATCGCCAAAGGTGCTACGGATATTTCTCCTCTCCTTTTGGCCATTTACAAGCGTGACCTGGCCCAGGCAAGGGACCTCATAGGAAAGGGAGCCGACGTCAACAGGCGCACGCAGTACGGGACCAGCCCGCTGCACCTGGCGGCCAAGGCCGGGCTCAGAGACATCGCAGCCCTTCTGATCGACAAAGGCGCCAACGTCAATGCTAAGGACCATTGGGGCTGGACGCCTCTTCACGCCGCCGCGGCGCACGGGCACAAGGACGTAGCGGAACTGTTGATTGCCAAAGGGGCAGAGGTCAATGCCAGAGTCCCGAGTGGCCGGACGCCTTTGTCGTATGCCCAGGAAAAAGCGATCGTCAACCTGCTGCGGCAGCATGGGGCGAAGTAATAGAATTTGGAGTTTAGAATGGCGAATAGAGAATGTCGAATTGGGGATGTGTGTTTTTAACTCTCAATTCTCAATTCGACCGACCCGAGCGTAGTGGTACAGGAGGCCCCAGGCTTTGGCGGCGACTTTTTTGTTCGAGTCGAGCAGGTCCCGGATTCCTTCAACATCCAAGAGTAACACTTCGATATCTTCCGTGCCGTCGAGCCATTTGTTAGAGGGTTGTCCTTTGGCTTCGACCAGGACCATGTGATTTGATTCGTCCGTCAGCCCCGCCGATGAATACACGGGTTTGCTAATATGTTTGATTCGCGCAAGCTGCAGGCCGGTCTCTTCTTTTAATTCTCGCCGGACGGTTTGTTCTATATCTTCGCCGTCGTCGATCAGCCCGGCGGGAAAACCGTATTCGTAATCCCAGATCGGCACCCGGAATTCCTTGGTCACGACCAGTTTCGTTTCGCCGGCAACGTCTATCGTCGCCACGATCAGCACGGCGTCGGCGTGGGCGGCTTCTTCGATGGGCTTGTCTTTCCTGGAGCACATCAGCCACGTTCGTTCGCCGAAGTCCTTGCGTTCGAAACGGATTTCGAACAGATTCGCCCAGGGGCAATGCGTCAGTTTTTTGAGTTTGTACGAATCTTGCATGAATATTCTCCAAGAGGTATATCATTCATAAAAATCAGTAGGGGCAACCCCGTGTGGTTGCCCGATCGACAGGCCAACCCTGCGCGGCTGCTCGATCCATAGGGCGGCCACGCGGGACCGCCCCTACGACGCGTTTTAGCGCTTCCGATCTCGCTATTTCCACGCCGTCGGCGAAGACGTGGAGACCTTTTCCCTTGCCGTATTTCCAGCCGCTTTGATCCCACAGGATCGTGATGGTCCGGCCGTGATACGGGACGTTGTCGAGGCAAAACCACTCCCATGTGTTCGCCGGAATCAGAGGATCCACGACGATGGTGTCATCTTGCCGGGGCACAATGCCCACGAGCCCGCTTATCACGAGATCGCAAAAGGTCGAGTGATTGTAGTACCGGCTCCGATCCGAGTCGGGCTTTAGCCACGGGCCGGTCTTTTCATCGAGGTATTCTCCAATGTATGGCTTGCCTTTGTACTGGTGAGACCTCGCATAAGTCAGCAGGGCGTCGAAGTAATCCGCCTTGCTCACGTAGTGCTGCTCGTAATTGCGAAGCACGTTCGCCAGCGCAACCAGCGTTTGGCTCGTGGCATAGGGCCAGACGGCGCCGTCCCACTCGCACGTCCCGACGCCGTGACTTCTAAACTGTGGGTGCCTGCGCTCGGCGGTGGTAATCCCCATCGGTGCCTTGAAGCCTTCCGGGTCCGTAAATTGCAGCCACGCTCGCTCTGTTTGTACTGTGCTCGTAAGAGCATCCGAAGAAACGCCTGACGGCGTCACTACAAACGGCAGATTGAAGTACCACGGGATAAATCCGATCTCCTCCCGGACATCAGCTAACGTGCCGTTCGGACGCCGGACCTTGAAGAATCCTGCCTCTTCATCCCACATCAGCTCATGAACGAGTGCCCTTAGCCTCTTTGCCTTCTGGGCGTACTCTTTCGCAATCGCTTGCTCCCCGGCCATTTCCGCCACCTGCGATATCGCCACCGCGCTGGCGTACATGTAGCAGTTCAAGGGTGGCCGGGCGTTCTTGTCCCTTCGCGAGCCGCTAATCGACTCCTCCATCCCGTCTCGCACGTCGTATTGCCAGTATAATCCATTCTCCAGGCCACGTTCGGCCGTCCACGTTTCATAGTCCCGGATAAACGCATCCAGCAGGCTCACTATGAATGCCTTGTCCTGATTCACCATGTACCTGCGGTGGAGCGCCCACGTTCCCCAGTTGCTATACTTGTGAAGATGCGGCTGCAAGTCGCCCTCATTGCCCACGTACCAGAAGCGCGCGTACTGGTCGATATACCGCTTGTCGCGCAGCCACGTACCTTCGTATATGTGGTGCCCGAGCGCACAGCTTATCGTGTTGTATTTGCCGCTGTGGCCGACCTTGTCGAGGAATTCGGTGAAGACGAACCCATCCGGCGTCTTTTTCAAATGCTTGCGAAACGTCCACCATCGGAAATAGTAAATCTGCTCGAAGCTTTTGTCGGGGCACTCGAAGAACGGAACGTTTTTCTTCATCCACGCCCAGGAATCTCGGTTCGGGACGTAATTGACGATGTTCTCCGGCTCCATCGTATTGAAAAAATCAACGTGATGCTTAAAGGTCGCTGCGTCGAGAACGTAGCCGGCCGTGCCATCTCCAAAGCCGTTGGCTTTGAGGCTGCCACCCAGAACTAAACTCATCGTCAGAAGAATCGATCTTGCTACCATAGAAACATCCCGACATTTATCTAACAGGCATCCAGACGGTCATTTCGCCGTCACCTCGATTGCCCCAGGCGTAATAGGGGATCAGACGGATATCAGTTTCCCTTGTCTTCTCGGCGGAAAATCTGCGATAGAGAGTGTTGCTCCAATCGTCATCGGCACGGACGCTTGCTTCCGTTTCCAACACCGTGACACCTCCCAGCAGGTCTTTGACGTAATGGCTTTGAAATGGTACATCAGGTGAAATCGCGACGTCCATGATCCCCACGTTGTCCGGCAGATCGATCGATTCCAGGCAATACACAATGGGTCCGCGGCGAACCGCCACCTGATTGCGTGCTTCTTCGACGAGGGGATGCGCTTCCAGCAATTGCACGGACATAGGGAAAACCAGCTCGATGCGATCTGCCGCCGACCACTTGCGTCTGACCTCGAAATACTGTTCTGGTTTCGGGCTGGCTTCGAGCACGTT
>JARRQQ010000457.1:0-4289 GCA_037381725.1 Sedimentisphaerales bacterium | reverse complement strand
GAGGGGACGTGCCGGACTTGCAGAGATTCGGGACCGACCCGGACGGCAACGTGATGCGCAATGTTGACTGGTACAACTTTACCGATAAAGAGGGGAACCAATGGCTTATTGAAGGGCTACGGGACAACAAGGTCAGGCCGGCCGCCTATTCCGAAGGTCTCTAAGGGCAGGCCCATGTGCCTGCCCGGGCAACCGCACAGGATTGCCCCGCGGAACAGAACAGTCTTAATTGACACGAAAGGAACAACCATGAAACCAAAGACGATCACGTTGATTTTTGCACTCATTCTATTGACGGCGGGCGCCGCCGCTTACGCCGATTCGGGCGCCCCCGAGGGCCACGCCTATATCGGCGTGCTGCTGGATCCGGCGCCTTTGCCCGCGCTGCTGACAAAGCATCTCGGTCTGTCGCCGGACCAGGGTATTCGGATTCAAAACATTGACCGCAACAGCCCCGCCGACAAAGCGGGCCTGGAACGCGACGATCTTATCATCGGCCTTAACGGCAAGGACGTCGTGGACTACAATGCGTTTGTCGATGAGATACGAAAGGCCGGCGTCGGCACGGAAATCTCGCTTCAGATTATCCACCTGGGCCAGCGCAAGACCGTGACGCTCACACTGGAAGCCTCGAAAGGTGACTTCGATTTGAAATACCCTCCCGAGCCGGACGTTGTACAATCATGGCGCCCTGGGAAGATCTTCCGGCTCAGGCCCGGCGATGAAAACTGGATGGAAATGCTGCAAGACGGGCTGGGCAAGGATCTCGACGCGAACGTCAAGAGGTTCTTCAACGAGTTGTACACGTATCACCACACCGACGGTGACGGCCACGAATACACGGTCACGATTGAAGGTAATCCCAACGACGATGATTCGACGATCTCCGTTCAGGCGGGGGACAACGAATACAAAACCGCCATCAAAGAAATAGACAAACTCCCTGAACAATATCGTGAATCGGCCGAGCAGGCCGTCAAGGACGCCCGCGAGGCTGCCAAGGGCCGGAGGTTCGGCTTCCGCACGGGCCCGAATTCCTGGCGGATGCCGGACGGGTGGAAAGGGCGTCTCGACAGGATGAGGCCCGATATGCGTTCTTTGGTGCCGCCGTTCGAGCCGGGCGGACCGATGTTCGACAGGATCGAAAAGCAAATGAAAGAATTGCAGAAGCGCTTGGACAAACTGGAAAAGCGCGGCGTGCCGAAGGACGAGTCGAAATCGCTCAAGAAGCAAGACTCCCAAAAGGAGCAGAAAGCGCTGCCCTTGGAGCAGGGCGATCAAAAGAGCGTCTGATTCAGGCGATCAGGTCGTCAGGGTATCAGGACCTCAGGATATCAGGTGATTCCGGCCGAGGGGGGCTGGCCGGGTTACCCTTGATATCCTGTCTCCTGATACCCGCTTTTCTGCGCTCAGCGCACCCGAACAACCTCACGCCTCCTTACCCAGTACCCTCTTAGCGCGCAGAATATGATAATAATGCTGTGCGAACCGATGCGCCTCGTCCCGGACGTATTGTAGGAGCTTGAGAACGGGTGAATGGACGGACAGGCGAAGCGGAGTCGTGCTTTCCTTTAGGTAAACCTCTTCCTCGCGTTTCGCAAGAGACGCGATCTTCACGGGCGGGGCCTGGAGCTCTCGAAGGGCCTTCTCTGCTGCCCGTAGATGGCCGAGGCCCCCGTCGATCAGCACGAGGTCGGGCCAGAGCTCTTCGCCGCGCAGGGCGTACTTATAGCGGCGTTTGACCACTTCGGCGATCATAGAGTAATCATCGATCCCCTTGACGGTCTTGATCTTGAATCTCCGGTAGCCGCTCTTGAAGGGCCGGCCGTCGATGAACTTGACGAGCGATCCGACCGCCTCGGTACCCGCGATGTTCGCCACGTCGATACCCTCGATGATCCTGACTGGGTCGGAGGCTTCCAGTAGATTCCGCAGTTGGACCAGGGCTTCCGCAGGATCAGCGGCGAACACTTCCGGCTGAACGTTCTCGTCGGGCGTGCCTCGCTGGTCCAGTCTTTCGATCAACCTGATGCGGTCGCGATACATGGCCGCTTTCTCGTATTGCAGGGCTTGTGAGGCCTCCTCCATCTGCTTTTTGAGCCGGCGCAGGACCGTGGATCGTTTCGAGCGGAGGAATCTCACAAGGTCGGTGATAATTTTCTTGTATTCGGGTTTGTCGACGTGGGCGGCGCAGGGAGCGGTGCACTGCTTGATGCTGTACAAGAGGCATGGGCGGAAGAATCGACGCTTCTTGTCGTCCTGGCGAATATCGAGCGTGCACGTGCGGAATTTGAAGATCTTCTGGAGTATGACCAGGACTTGCCGCAGGTCTTTCGCGCTGGTGAACGGTCCGAACAACCGGCTGCCGGAGGTGTGAGGCTTTCGCGTAATATAAACGCCCGGGAAGTCCTCGCCCGTGGTGATCTCCAGGTAGGGGAACGTCTTGTCGTCAACAAGGTCGCTGTTGTAAGGTGGACGAATGTCTTTGATGAGCCGGGCTTCTGCGAGGACCGCTTCTACTTCGTTGGGGGTCTCAAGGAAATCGACGTTTTCAACCTTGCTAATCATCTCGACGATCTTCGGCCCGCGCGACGTAACCAGATCGGAGCTTTCTTGAAAGTAACTTGCCACGCGCGAGCGCAGATTCTTCGCCTTGCCGATGTAAAGCACCTGATCGGTCGAGCCTTTCATAAAGTACAATCCTGGCCCCGTGGGGAATTCCTTTATGTGCTTGCGCATCTGCTCTGTCTTTTCTTCTCTTTCGTTCATATGCAACGTAATTCTAATCCCTACGCCATTCACGTAAAAGCGAGAACCAGGGAATCCCCCGTTAAAGCAACCCTGGTCTGGGGTCGATAGAATGTTTTCGTCAAAAAGTCCATTTTAGGCCGGCGAAAAAGACCTCACAGCATCTGATATACATCACTTCGCCCAGAGAAAGAGCCTATGAAAAATACTTGATGACGACGAAAGAGTTCTTATCGAAGAGGTGAATATCTTCCAAAACGACTAACTATCGACCGAGGGGGCGTTCACACACCGAAGGCTGGGAGAAGACCTTGTCAGGCCCAAATGAAAGGTGGAGCGGGCGCTATGTTTCTGGTTCCTCTCGCAAACCTGCCTCCGGTTTTGTCGAACGAGTCTGGGCACAGGATAGGGTGTCCACCTGGACCCGGTCCCCAGGGCGACGCGGTGCAAGCAGTCCCTTGCGAGAGCTAGGCCGCGTTTTTCGCTTATTGGGCTACCAGCAAGATGGCGAAAGGCCCGGTCCAAAGCAGACCCTTCCTGCCGTATCTTAGGGGCACGCCCGTGTGCTCCCATGAGGGATGCCTTACGATGCTGCCCTGGGCGGCTACATGGGTACTTGATGCTCGGCTCGCATGCCTTGTCCTTCCGCCCAGTAACACGATCCTAACTATGCTCGTGTCCGGGATTCAAAATCCGACGCAAATCTCTGTTTGGAGATTCCTTGCACCAGATTGATTTTGCGATCTCCGTGCGGTATATATCCTAAATGATTACAGTTATGATCCGACTATGGGTGAGGCGATAGCTATGAGATTTCACAATATCGAGTTTCCAGAGGAAAGAATCGCGGACTTCTGCCAGCGATGGAAAGTGGTCGAGCTGGCCCTGTTCGGCTCGGTCCTCCGGAACGATTTTCGCCCTGATAGCGACGTGGATGTTCTTGTGACTTTTACCCCTGATTGCGGCTGGAGCCTGTGTGATCTTGCCCGAATGCAAGAAGAGTTGAAAGGTATCTTTCAACGCGACGTTGACTTAGTGGAAAAAGGAGGGTTACAGAATCCCTTCCGAAGGCATGAGATACTCAACCACATGGAGGTTGTCTATGCCGCCTGAGAAAAAAGACGCAGCTTTGTTGTGGGACATGCTGAAGGCGGCGACAGAAATCGTCCAATTCGTCGAATCAGTAACGTACGGTGAGTTTCAGTCAAACAAAATGCTCTGATATCCAGTTGAAAGACAGGTACCTGTTATTGGCGAAGCGGCCAAGAGAGTATCAGAGACTTTCAAAAGCTCCTGTCCTCAAATACCGTGGGCGGCCATCGTTGGACAGCGTAATACACTTGCTCACGAATATGGCGAGGTACTTGTGGAGCGGATATGGCTCGTTTCGACTGTTTTCGTCCCTGAGCTTATCCAATTGCTGACTCCTCTTCTGCCTGAACCTCCGGAATGAATCCGTGTTCATTTGGGTTCCGTGCATCCTGCTTTCCTCTCACAAGTCTGTTTTGTTTGGTTTCAAGGTGGAGCCGCTTCATGGAGGT
>JARRQQ010000456.1:0-4289 GCA_037381725.1 Sedimentisphaerales bacterium | reverse complement strand
AGTCACTCTATAGGGAGGGTTTGAGGATAAGCCAGCGCGAACAAGGAGAGAAACATCCTGACACTCTCCGGTTTACGGACTCTTTAGCTCGATTATACGCTACTTGCCCGGACGCCAGGCTACGCAATGGTCAGACGGCTGTTGAATATGCAAGAAGAGCCTGTGAACTAACGACATGGAAGAACCGCAGCTATACGGACACCTTTGCAATGGCCCACGCTGCGAATGGGGATTTTGAATCCGCTGTCAAGTGGCTAATCTCGATCGATACACTTGACATGTCTGACTCAGCCGTAACGGACGGGGACTTGTTGTACCTTGCCCGACTTGGTTCTCTCAGGAGTTTGGGGCTCGATAACACCCATATAACAGACGCGGGGCTAGCTCAACTGAAGAATCTCAATTTGCTTAGGAAGCTGTATCTCAGTGGGACGCAAATCACCGATGCGGGGCTGGTCCACCTCAAAACTCTGGCCGGACTTCAAACCCTTTGCATTCATGGGACTAAAGTCGGCGATCTGGGAATTCAATACATCAAAGACTTGAGCACACTTAGATTTCTTTGCCTTCATGACACACAAGTGGGCGATGTGGGCATTGGCTACATTAAGGAGCTCAAGCAACTCAGAACCCTGAAACTATACAGGACAAGAGTCACCGATGCGGGTTTGGAGTCTCTCAAGGATTTGAGTTTGCTAACATATCTGGATCTAGAAGAGACGCAGATTACCGATGCAGGCTTGGAACATATTGGGAATTTGATTTCGCTTGAGTGTCTATATTTAACAAGAACAAACGTAACTGATACAGGACTGGCCCATCTCAAGAATCTATCTAATCTTCGATATCTTTATCTACGTGACACCAAGATCAGCGACAAGGGTTTAGCCAACCTTGCAGGGCTTACCTCGCTACATGTGTTGGATCTCTTGGGAACGCGAGTTACGGCATCGGGTCAAGCCGATCTCAAGCGGAGGTTGCCAAACTGCAGCATATCGGCTCCACGTTCGCCGGGGACAGCCAAAAAGGAACCTGAAAATACGCTTGATCATAAAAATCCTGCCTTTGCAGTATTCTCAACGAATCGGGATAAGACGTTTTCACAGGGGATTGCCGATGTCCTGCGCAAAGCGAATAGCCAATTGGATGTTCTGATTGCTCCGAGCTTAGGACAAGCCATTGCCTCGCGAGCGGAAGTGCTGATTCTGGCGATGGACAGAGGCGCGAGGGTAAGTGGATCAATTGCCGAAACACTGAAGACCCGCAAAGTAATCGGTATCGGCTACGGTGCGGCGGAGCTGTTCGGTCAACTCGGCCTCGAGATTTGCGCTGGCGCTTGTACCCATAGTTCTAGTTCGTCGCCTCTTATATTGAGTCAGACGAACAGCACGACCAGCAAACCTGTATTTACGGATCCTTTTGTTGCTTTCACCGTTGCGTCAGAGAACAGCAAGGGGGAGGAGATGGACCTGGATTTCGCCATGCACATCCCCGAAAAGAGCCACCTTCGTTCGGTCGTGGATGTTATTGCGAGATCAATACTCCCCCGGCGAGGTCCAGGCGCGCAGGACTGTGCCTCTATCGTTCGACAGGGCAATTGCATATTGATTGGCTTGGCGGCTCACCCGAAGACTTGGACTCCAAAATATTGCGAGTTCTGGCGTCAGCTCTGCCTGGCCTTGTACTCACGACCGATAGAGCCATTTTCAAGGGCACAATGGCAAATTACTCTGCCGGGTACCTATGAATTTAGGCTTGCTCCAGCCTGGACAGAGGAACTCAGCGAGGCCGTCTTTTATTTCAAGTTTTCTACACCCACTGTTTTTTCAGCGCATGTTGAGCATAAAGGTTCCAATGCGATCATGCTGTTTTTCGGGGGCGGGAAGAGTATTCGAAGAGATGCAGGGCAAGGAGAGCCACTTGAAATCGTACTTGATATTGGCAAAGAGGACATCTCTTTTTTGGGAGACCGATATTGGAAACTCGAAGTAGTAAACTTCGATAGAAAGAATGCTGCTGACTGTGCGTTGAACATCCGTTATGACAGCAGAGCTGCTGAGCAAGCTAATACTGGAAGCTCCACCATGGACACTGCCAAAGTAATAGTATCCCGTTTGGCAGTAGAACGGAGAACTAGCCAGTCGACCGACACGAGCCCTGGACAGGGCGATGCACTGCCAAGTGACGAAAGCAACTCTCACAGCTATCACTTAATACCAATCCATAGAATCATGGGAACGATAGTCAATTACTACCGCCCCATTCGCATAACACTGTCCGATCAGCCGGGTGAGGAATTGCACAAAGAGCCGAAATACGGCGCTGAGAGACCGCTGTATGGCACTATGCAGTTGGGTGATGGGGAGGACCGTTTCGTAACCATTGTTGTGGATGAGCCTGAAGGTGGTCCCGAACGCATTTACATCGATCGCAATAACGACGAAGATTTGACCAACGATGGAGAGGAAGCGTGGTCTGCGTCCTCTTCTTCCAGTTTGAGGCTGTCGGACGTCAAAATCGACGTTGACTATAGGACGGGACAATTGCCCTACACCTTCACCTTTTATCGCTTCAAAACCCGATTGAGAAACGTCGTGCTTTACTATCGTGATTCAGCGCGCCAGGGAGAGATAGTATCCAGCGGTAAGACGTATAAGATAGCCATGCTCGACGAAAACGCTGATGGCCGATTTGATGACTTAGACAACGGTACGCTTCTGATCGATTTGAATCAAGACGGCAAACTCGTTGGCCGTAGCGATTCGGCCGAGCGACATGAACTGAACAAGCCATTCAATGTTCATGGCAAGGTTTGGAGCATCGACACGATGTCCGCCGACGGTTCCACGATGGTGCTGAAACCCTCAATGGCTGAGCCCGAAATGCGAGTGTATTTGGAACCGGGCTACCCGGCACCGGCGTTTTCCGGCAAGGACCTGGAGGGTAATTCTATCGAATTGAGCAAGGAGGCAAGATTAGCGAAATACGTGTTACTGGACTTCTGGGCCTCCTGGTGTGGTCCCTGTCGAGAGGAATTCCCTTATCTCCGGCGGCTTCACGCTGGGTATAAGCATCGTGGGCTGCGCATCCTGGGAGTCAATCTGGACAGCAAACGCAATGCCGCCCAGCAGGTGGCGCAGGAAAACGGCCTCGACTATCCTCACGTCTTCGATGGTCTCGGATGGAAGAACGCCGTGGCCGTTCAATACCGTGTGAGTGCTATTCCGCAGACTTACCTGTTGGACAGTAATCTGAACATTGTGGCCAAGAATCTGCGTAGGGCGGGCCTCGAACAAAAGATCGCCGCACTGCTCGGCCCTGCAAACAACGAGGCGATCAAGGCCGCAGAAGCGAGACGATCGGAATCACTCTTATCGCCGGCCGAATCCCCCTCCCGACGGTCGTCGACAGGATCCCATTTGATTGCATCGACATCAAGTTTGACTCGCGACGGCACGCTGGATGACGGCTTTTCGATCTATCTTGGCGTTGGCAATGTCAATGGGCCGGGAAAGGTCATCCAGTTGGACGGAGCCGGCAAGTGGCGAGGTATGGTGGAATTACCGAGTACTCCCTACGGCCTAGCCTATGATTCTGAGCAACTATGGGCAGCGCTTCCCGGTGCTAACCGTGTCGTTTCAATCGATGCACAAGGTCGAGTCGATACAGTCCTGGATACCGAGGAACTGAAGAACCCAATATCAGTTGCAGTCGCGCCAGGTAATCGTGATATACTCGTGGCCGATAATGAAACCGACGCGCTGGGCCTCTTATCACGGAATCATACTAATGAGTACAAAGTCATCTACCGAGGCGAAACGCCTAACAAACTGCAAAATATATCTGTTGCCATGACATTTGACGGATTTGGCTTGATGGCAACGGACAATCCCAGAGGCATCTACCATTTTCCACTCCGAGTCGGAACATCGCTTGGTGCGCCCTTACTCGCTTCAAGTGGTGACATTGCCGCAGATCCGACATCGACACGATGGGCTGTTATGCAGCCTCGTTCGCTTCATGTTTTGGATGGTGCGCAGGAGGTTTTTCAACTGCCTTTACCAGTGGGATACTCTTCTTATCGCAGTGGTCTGCTGATTTTTGCACCTGAAGGCAAACTGGTTGTCGCGTTGGCCACACATGCGGGTGTTGAACTATGTGTTGCCGACGTTTCCGAAAAGACATTTGGATCATTGTTCCGTTGGAGCGGTGAACGCCTGGTCACTCTTGCTGTTGGGCAAAAACTGGATTGGCCTATTGTCCAATAGACGAAGCTTTGAACAAGTTGG
>JARRQQ010000455.1:1049-8213 GCA_037381725.1 Sedimentisphaerales bacterium | reverse complement strand
CCGGCGTCCATGTAGGAATACAGCCAGTCGTACCCGAGGCCCACGGCGTGGGACATCTCCGCTACGTCGAGGAAGTGCGAGGGATTCCAGTCTTTGAACGCACAAACGGTGAGCAGGTTTTCGACGGCCTTTTGGGCGTACTTGTCCTCGCCGGTCCATCGGTACGCTAAGCCGAGAGCGTAAATTCGATGCAGACATTCCCGGCTCACGCTCAGCAGCCGGGGGCCGATCTTCCGGTACGTCAGCATCGGCCTGCCGGCGCAGGTATCCGCGTCCCTGAGACTGTCCGCGACGCACTTTTTCAGGGCCTTGTCTTGTGGATACTGTGCTTTGAGCTTCGCAAGGTCCGCGTCTTTGAGCATCAATCGGGGATGGCTCTTATCGAGCGTCTCAAGAACAGTTGAAGGCTTTATCGTGGCGTCTTTAGCCGGCGCCGCAATGGCCCAGCAAAGGATCGAAAGACTCGCCAACGCCATAAACCTGTGAACAATCGACATCATTCGCCTCCATCTTGTATCAGCGGGTTCTTGTTTCACCGTCGTCTGCCCGACATAGCGGTCGCATTATACCACAGTTGCGGGCCGTTCGGCCAGTTATAGAATTGGCTTTTGACAAATCGGTTGCCGGCTGGTAAACAGAAGGGGGCAGGCCCGTGTGTCTGCCCTTTCGATAGGCGCAGGGCGACCACGTAGGGTTGCCCCTACACATTTGGATGAAGAGGCGATTCGATGCATCAAAAACCTCAGGTTTGTATTGTCGGTGGCGGGATGATAACCCAAGTGCAGATTCTGCCGTCACTCTATCAGGCTCAGCGTCTGGGTATGGTCGGCGAGGCCAGTGTGTGCGCTTTGAACAGCGCTCCGCTGAAGGCGCTCGCACGGGACGAAACGCTCGCAAAAGCGTTCCCCGGCCACCGTTTCACGGCGTATCCTTCGCTGGATACCGATCCACAGGAGATCTTTCCCGACCTGTTCAAAGACGTCATCGCGAAGATGCCAAAAGGCAACATCGTGGTCGTGGCCGTGCCTGATCAGCTTCATTATCCTGTGATACAGGCCGCCCTGGCCGGCGACCAGCACGTCTGCTGTGTCAAACCGCTCGTATTGAAGTATGCCCAGGCGGTCGAGATCGAGAAGATCGCTTATGAGAAGGGCCTCGTCGTGGGAGTGGAATATCACAAGCGGCTTGACGACCGGGCCTTGATGGCGCGTCGGCTGTACAGAGAAGGCAAGTTCGGCGAGTTTCGCATCGGCCACGCGGAAATGAACGAGCCTTACTACTATCGCCGTTCCAATTTCCAGAACTGGTGCACGACGGAAAACTCTGATATGTTTACCTACGTCGGCTGTCACTACGTCGATCAACTGCATTTCATCACGGGATTGCTGCCGAAGGCCGTCAGCGTCTATGGCATAAAGGACACTTACCCCAACGGCAAAGAAGGCTACTTGTGGACCGACGCCCGCGTCATCTGGGAGAACGACGCCTGCCTGCACGTGACGAACATCATGGGTTATCCCGATGAAGGGCCGGGCGGCAACTTCCAGGGCATCCGCATGTACTGTCGAGGCAGTGACAAAAGCGGCATGCTCGTGCACAACGACCAGTATCGCGGCATCGAGCACTGCTATATCGAAAAGGGCGACGAGCCTGGTGACACGTACTATTCCGAGCCGAGCCCCGATTACTTCAAATATGTCAACCTCGGTGGCGAAGGACTCACGCCCGTCGGATACGGCTACCGTTCGATTGAATATATCCTCAAGAATATCTGCAAGTGTATCGGTGCCTCAGATGGCGTTGAGGGGGAGCGAGCGTTAGACCGCAGACGAGAGTTGATAAAGCAATTTGATAGTGACGGGATCATGGCAACGCCGGCAAACAGCTCGTACAACGAGTTGGTGACCGAGGCGGCGCGCCTCTCCATTCTCAATGGCGGCCGGGAGGTCGAGATAATCTACGGCGACAACGCGGGCGTTGATTTCCGACGGTAGGGGCAGGCCCGTGTGCCTGCCCGGGGCACCACGTGGGGTTGCCCCTACGAACATGAAAATGCACGAGAAGGCAAGGCAAATATGGCAAAAGAGTTTCCACTTATCGCAACAGAGGTCAAGCCGGTCTCGACAAGGTTTCGCAAACTCTCGGGGTCGATTCCAAATCCGGCTACGATAAAGCAGCTTGAGAAGCTTCGTGCGGCTGAATCCGTCAGTATGCGCGGTCAGCCGTCCGTGATCTGGGACCGTGCGGAGAGCGTGAACGTCTACGATGCTTACGGCAATATGTGGCTCGATTTCTCGTCGGGCGTGCTGGTGACCAACGCCGGCCACGGACGCAAGGAAATCGCCGACGCCATTATCGGGCAAGCCTCGAAGCCGCTGCTGACGACGTATTGTTTTCCCAACCAGCCGAGGATCGAGCTCGTACAAAAACTGGCCTCGCTGGCGCCGGAACCCTTGAAGAAGGTCTTCGTGCTCAGCACCGGCGCCGAATCCACCGAGTGCGCTCTCAAGCTCATGCGCACCCACGGCCGCCGGACGGGCACGGACGACAAGACCGTTATCGTTTCGTACGAGAACTCCTTTCACGGCAGGACGCTCGGCGCCCAGCAGATGGGAGGCATGGCCGGCGGCAAGGCGTGGATCAAGAACCTCGATCCCGAGATCGTTCACGTGCCGTTTCCCGACGGATTCCGCTGCGAAGACACCAGCTTCGAGTTGTTCGAGCGAACGCTTGCCAAGCTGGGAGTCAAACCGGATAACGTGGCCGGCGTGATAAGCGAGACATATCAAGGTGTCGGGCCGAACTTCATGCCCAAACAATACGCGAAGGACCTCAGGCAATGGTGTGACAAGCACGGTGCATTGCTTTGCTTCGACGAGGTCCAGGCGGGTTTCGGCCGGTGTGGCAGGTGGTGGGGCTTCGAGCTTTATGACGTGCTGCCCGACTTGTTCTGCGTCGGCAAAGGATTCAGCAGTTCGCTGCCAATCAGCGGGGTCATCGGCAGGCCAGAGGTGATGGATTTGTACGGGCCGAACGAGATGACCAGCACGCACTCGGGCAATCCCATTTGCTGCGCCGCTGCCTTGGCAAGTATCGAAGTCATCGAAAAAGAAAAGCTGGTCGAGAACGCCGCGAAGGTTGGACTGGTCCTCCAGGAGCATCTCCAGCAGATCAAGAGCGAGTTTCCCGAGGTAATCGGTTTTGCCCCGGGCACCGGTCTTGTCGGTGGATTGCTCATGGTCAAAAAGGGCACAAAAGACCCGGATTACGATTTAGCCTGGGACGTGGTCAATCTCTGTTTCCACAAGGGCCTGTTGTTGTTCGCTCCCGTCGGCGTGGGCGGTGGCTGCGTCAAGATCGCCCCGCCGTTGTGCATAACCGCCGAAGCCGTCGAGGAAGGTTGCGAAGTCCTCCGTGAAGCAGTGGGGGAGGCGGTGTAAAAGTCCGTGCAAGAGCAAAGAAAAGTAGAGCGGGGCTTACCCCACCAAAATTCCAATTCGGTCAAATTGATTCTTATGATATGAAAAGGGTGACAGCTTCAAAGCCGTAGGCTTTGGGGATGGCCAATACGCATGAAGCCATTCCCAAGCTGCGTTTGAAGCTGTCACCCAGTCGTCACTCGTTTACATCTCCGGCATCACAAACGGCGCTCGGTGTGAGCATGTGATGTACTTATTGGCCTTATCCGCGCCGGCTCCAACGAATCGCTCTTGCTTGCGGTCATAAGTCAGCGCCGGGCTGAGAATGAACTTATCCTTAGCCGGATCGACGCCGTTGCCTTCTAACTGCTCGAGCATGTCGTTCAGTGTGTTCACAGCGTCCTCGTGTTTCTTGACGTTCTCTCGCACCTCATCAACCGAGGCTTCCGCGCCCGCTCGCCAGGCGATATTCGCCTGGTGACATACGGCGGTGCTGTAGTGTCCGACTTCGATTTCAGCCGCCAGATCCTGCCGACGACCGTTGCGAACACAGTCGATGAAGTTCTGTGCGTGATGAGCACCGGCGTCGCCTTTATACTGGTGAATCCGCTTGCCGTTATTGTCATGCGCCCAGCCGCCGCCGCGGGAGATGCGAACGGAGGCGTTCTCGCATTGAATCCAGTTGCCGCCGCGGGAGTTCAGATATACCGCCCCGCGCCGCCGCGTCGTTTGGGATCGGGCAGATTACGAATATCGACCACGACCGGCAAACCATCGTAATCAAACAGTGCAAAGTGCATGTTGGGGGTTTGGCCGTTGTCATCCCAGGCGAAGCGGTTACCCGCCGCGATCACCTTAGTCGGCACGTTGTCCCAACCCAGTATATGGCGGAAATCGTCGATGTAGTGAATCCCCCAGTTGGCCATCTCGCCGTCACCCCAGTTCCACTGCCAGTGCCAGTCGTAGTGGAACTGCTTTCGCATCACAGGTGTCATCGGCGCCGGCCCGGCCCATAGATTATAGTCGATATTGCTCGGAACCGGCTGAGGTGACGTCACCTTCCCGATGGATTCTCTGGCGCCAAGCTTGGAGCAGTGCACCCAAAGGACCTTGCCCCATCGCCCGGACTGGATATCACGGGCGGCCTCTATCACGGCCGGACAAGAGCGTTGTTGCGTGCCCGCCTGAACGATCCGGTTGTACTTGCGAGCCGCTTTGACCATGGAGCGGCCTTCCGCTATCGCGTGGCTGACCGGCTTCTCGGCGTAAACGTGCTTTCCCGCCTGGCACGCATAGATGGTCATCAGCGAATGCCAGTGATTTGGCGCGGCGATCACGAGGGCGTCGATGTCCTTGCGGTCAAGGAGCTCTCTAACGTCGGCGTAGCCGGACACGGTGGTTCCATAACTCTTTTTGCATTGCTCGACCCAACCGCCAAGAACCTTGCTGTCGGGATCGCACACCGCCACCACGCTGACGTCTTTCAGACTCTGGAAGTGCTTGATATGGGCGCCGCCCCGGCCGTGAATACCCGCGACCGCGACGCGGACCTCATCGTTAGCCCCACGTACTTTGCCTAAGATACCCGGGTATGAGGATAAGGCCAAATACGATCCGGCGGTTGCCGAGATACCCCGTTTCAGGAATTTTCGACGGCTGATTCTGTTCATCTTATGATCCTTTCTTGAATGTAATGCACAATCAGAACGTTCGCGAGGTTTCACCTTCCTGCTTTCATCGCGGGCAAGAAATCCCGAACGCCCAACTTCACCATCTTAACGCGCCTGTTCAGATCGTCAACCCCTTTTCATCGTGAGGCTAAATCGGCAATCGCAAATGGAGATTCTCATTGCACACGCTTTTCCCTTGCATTTAGTTCATTCCTTGCTTACACTTTATCTTTCGGGTTCAAGAAGAAAACAACCAAGAACCATAGCAAAGGGGAAGACCATGATGAAGACGAACATGCTCCAACGACGCCAGTTTCTCAAATCCACCGCCGCTGCGGGAATCGGGCTGACCATCTTGCAAAGCGGCGTACTGTCCGGCGCCAACGCGCCCAGCAACAAGCTCAACGTGGCGATGATTGGCACCTGGGGCCGGGCCGACGCCCATTTCGACGCGATTTCGAGCGAGAACATCGTAGCCTTGTGCGACGTGAATGAGGACCACATCGCCCACGCCGCCAAGAGGTTCCCGAAGGCCAAACACTACGTCGATTGGCGCAAATGCCTCGAACAGAAAAACATCGACGCGGTGCTCTGCTGCACGACCGACCACACGCACGCTTTCATTACCAACTGGGCGCTGAATCGCGACATGCACGTTTATTGCGAGAAGCCGTTGGGTAACTGCGTGCATGAGGCGAGGTCGGTTCGCCTGAACTGGGACAAGAAGAAGAACAAGCTCGCCACGCAGGTCGGCACGCAACGTCACGCCAAGCCGAACTTCGAGCGCGTCCGCGAGTTAGTCAGAGACGGTGCGATCGGCGAGCTGACGGATGCTTACGCCTGGGGCAACCGGCAGATTCGCAGGGCGGGATACCCGCCGGCTCAAGGTAAGCCGCCGAAGAACCTCCACTACGACCTTTGGATCGGTCCCTCACCCTGGCACCCTTACAATCCGGAGTATTTCTCCCGGGGTCCGGGCATGAACTGCCTCTCGTGGAACATGTACTGGGATTACGGCTCCGGCCAGGTCGGTGACATGGGCAGCCATACGATTGACCTTGTGTGGAACGCGATTGGCGCGGCCTTGCCGACGACCGCCGAAGGTGAAGGCGAGAAATTCAATCCCGATGTCACGCCCGTCGAATTGCACACCGCTTTCGATATCCCCGCTAACGACTGGCGCGGTCCTCTTCGCGTGCATTGGTACCAGGGCGGCATGATGCCCAGATCGCCGAGAGGCTACGTGGATCTGAACAAGATCGGACATGGTGCAATGTTCAAGGGCACTAAGGGGTTCGTCATCTGCGATTTCGATTCGCGCATCCTCCTGCCGTTCGGCGACCACGCCGACATGACCTACTACAAGCGTCGGACCGAAGACGAGGTGATTCCGGACATGGGGCACTTCCAGAAGCAATGGGTCAACGCCTGCAAGACCGGCCAGAAAACCGCTTGCGATTTCGATTACGGCGGAACCGCCATCGAGATGATGCTTCTCGGTCTGGTGGCCTACCGCGTCGGCGAGAAGCTGCAATACGACGGCGCCACCGGTCGCGTGACAAACAATGCAAAGGCCGAGGAATTGCTCAGCCGTGAATACCGTCCCGGCTGGACACTCAACGGGTAACGGGTCTATTACCACAATGTGGCGAGGGCGTCCCGCCCGCGACAATTGAATCTGCACACATAGTGAACGGGCAGCAGCCTCATCCCGACAGTTACGTGTCGGGGTGAGGCTGGTTTCTTTGGCGGCGGAACGTGTGCGATTGGATGCCTCGATCCGTGTCTATCGCATTTGCACGCCCACCAGATCCACACCTCTTGTCATCTCGACCGAGCGCAGCGAGCGGAGAGATCTGGCCTGCGACGGAAGATCCCTATACGATCGTGAACCAGATGTCTCGACTTCGTTCGACAAGACAAGGCGTAAGGAGGGCAGACTTGTGGCCCGGCTCACGCCATTCTCTTGCCCACGCGGATTCTTGCTCCCACCTTCATGGCACAGTCGAACACACTCGCTCCAGAGCCGCTTTTCGACTTGCCCAAGCCCCGGAATTGTGCTATGATCATTACTG
>JARRQQ010000455.1:0-1044 GCA_037381725.1 Sedimentisphaerales bacterium | reverse complement strand
CACTAGGTCAATGGTTGCTCGGGCGTGACAGAAGGGCAAATGGTATGTGCAGACGACACGCATTTACGTTGATCGAGCTTCTGGTGGTCATCGCCATTATCGCTCTGCTGATGGGTATCCTGATGCCGGCCCTGATGAAGGCGAAAGACCACGGCAAACGCATCGTCTGCAACAACCACCTGCGAACGCTCGCCTTAGCCAACGTTCTTTACGCGGATGAAGCCGACGGCTGGTACGTTCCCATCATGGACCGGACGCAAGGCGACGACCGTTATTGGCCCGCCAACCGGCTCTTTCGAGAGCTCGTCGGCTACAAACCCAAGAACATCGACGTGGAAGAGACCTGGAATGCTCCCAGGGAGTATCTTTGCCCGAGCGACATTATCTCGAAGAAACAGATACACGACGCCCAGTACGATAACTGGATCAGCTACGGCTACAACCTGACGGATTGGTACTTCTCGGACTGGTTCGGAATCGGGTCTTCACCGAGAGCCACGACTGGTGGCTCTGGTGGTGGGGCGCCAACTACAAGGACGGTTGGGACGTTCTCGGCCAGGACACCATCACGCCGTACAAGGAGGTCGGCTGCGACGGCCCGACGCTGTATCGTCACAGCGAAGGAGTCAACATCGCCTTCTACGACGGGCACACGGCGTACATGAAGAAAGAGAAGGTTTGGAGCAAATACGCCTGGGACATGGGCGCTCCCGGAATGTGGTCCACTTTCATGCACTACCCGCCGACCGCCGCCGAACAGAGCCGCCTGCCAAAGCCGTAGAGTGATGTATCGTACCATTTGGTTCTTGCCAGAGCGGGCCGCGTTGTTTATCTTAGCCCTCGTAGTGAATGATTCTTCCGAAGTACCGTTAAGGGATTGACACAATGGGTCTGCGAATCAGACGTCTTCGTATCTCGGGGGTACTTGTGATCGTTGGACTGGCCGTCTTGGCCGGCTGCGTTCGCAAGTCGAGCGTTCAGGCATTGTTCACCCGGCCGGAATTGCTTAGCCGCGGGCGCCTGGCCGTGCTCGGTCTGACGCCG
>JARRQQ010000454.1:0-4295 GCA_037381725.1 Sedimentisphaerales bacterium | reverse complement strand
ATTCGAGAGGCGCAAACGCCGCCAGTTGCTTGCCCGCGTCGCCTTTCGAGAATAGGACGACTTTACCTTTGGCTGACTGGAATGCGGCGGTATAGTGCTCATTCTCGATGACCGCGTCCCCCTCAAAGGCGTACTCTCTGCCGTAATACCCCGGATCACCAGAGGCTCTATCGGGGTTTGACTTCAGAGTCAGCAGATCGGTGGGAACGAGCCTCCAGCGGGTCCTATTCGCGAGATTGATCGTATTGGCAAACGGCGACATGGTGTCCCAGATACACGTATTCGCCGTATTTTCTTTGGTTTGGGCTGCTGAGAGCCCTGTGCTCAGCATCAGCAAGACAATCGACGCCCTCTTCCACGAAGGCGGCTCACAACGATATGCGCCTCGACCTGACATCATGACTCGTGCTCCTTTCAAAAGTATCTTCGATTGCGAACGACTCAACACCTTATCATAGCGGAATCCGGCGAAATCTCCAGTGTCTTGGGCTGATAATCCTTTGTCCCGGGTTTTTCGCGTACAATTTGTGCCCCCAGATGGTACAATTATATAGGTGGATTATGAAAATGAAAAGCATGAACTTACACAACTCAAATTGGACGCGGCTTGTGACGTGCCTTGCCATCATGTTGCTGACTTCCGTCGTTCAGGCGGATCGGTCCGGCTGGCGGCGTCAAGAGGTCGATTGGCGGTTGACGGGTGGCGACCGCATTAAGGTAATTCGATACCCCGAAAACGCTGGACCGCCCCTCCTCGAAGGGCGGGCCGGCGGGCCCGTCAAAGCCGTCCGCAAGCGGATTGCGGCAAATGCAGCAATTCCCGAGAACACGTCCGTCGGCTTGCTGCGGGCGCCGACGGTCGTTGCTAACGTCATCGACTCGCCTCCGATCGCGGGGTTTGTCCCTCGGATCGCGGTCGCCGTGACAGATGAGCGATCCGACGACTACGACTGGGTGGCCGAGGCGCATACTTCGGTCGTCGGCCGATACCTAACGGACGCTCCGGAAACAGATTACGCTATCGGTCTGTTCGACACAGGGGCCAGCACCCACGTGATGGGCTATGCGGCCGCCAATCAAACCGGCATATATGACGCCGGTTTGCTGACGTCGCACACCGTCGAACTGTTCGGCGCGACGAGTTCGGTCCTTGCTTGGGTCAGTCAGCCGCTGGCTGTCTACATGGATGGGCTTGGGGCCATCGATCCCAACACAATGACAGTGAACGACGCAAACATGGTCGGCCAAAGCAACGTTTCCATCGTCGTGGGCGATGAGCCGCTCCCGGACCAAGCGGACCTGCCGACCGCCCTTGGCTCGCCGATGAGCGTCAACTTCGTGGCGACGATTAACAATGACCGGCCCATCACGGTAACGTATGACGGCAACGACTATACCGCGCCGGACATTCACTTCTATGACCATTTCGATATGCGCATTCCCGTTTATTCGGATACGATCCCACTCAATCTGATTCCTGCCGGCGCGGTCAATATCCAGTACATCGTCGATCTCGAATCGATATTCGATTTCATTTTTGAGCCTGGGACCCCGTCGGTCATCGTGGGAAATTCGGCGCAAAGCCTGTTCTTCGTCGATAGCGCGGACCTATACGACGGGACTCGCAGCGCGATTGACAAGAAGCGGTTCATGCTCGATACCGGTGCTCAGATTACGGTGATTAGCTCGGGCGTCGGCTCGCGTCTCGGCGTGGACCCGGCGAATCCGGATTTCGAGGTGGACATCACCGACGCCACGGGAGCGGTGACCGTCACACCGGGCTTTTATCTTGATACGCTCGAAATCCCCGCGCTCGGTCACTGGCTGACGTATACGAACGTTCCCGTCGTGCTTCTCGACGTGGCCTCGCCGGAAGGGGGCGTGCTCGACGGCATTATCGGCATGAATCTCCTTGCGAATTTCAATCTCGTTCTGCACGGCGGAGGTTTGCAGGGAGATGATCTTCCTTCGCTCGAGTATCAGGTCATCCCGACGCGCCTGCTCGGCGACATCGCGCCTGAAGGCGGTGACGGCGTCGTGAATTTCTTGGACCTTGACGCGCTTACCCAGGCGTGGCTTTCCAACGCAAGCTCACCTAACTGGAATCCGGCGGCCGACATCGCCCCGCAGCCCGCTGTCGACGGGAGCGTAAACTTGCTTGATTTTTTGTTAATAGCGCAGAATTGGCACAAGACCGCCGAGCCTCAGTAAGGTGTGCGCCGCCGCACACCATTTCTTCGTTATCGCGACGATTGGTTGACATCCCTCCGCCCGCTTCATATCATCGGTTGCCTTCGGATGTGTTTATTGCGTTGTAGGACGACCCAATGGGATTCATTCTTGACCTGCTATACGTGGTGATGGGCTTGGCTTACAGCCCCGTTGTGGTCTATCGGGCGGCCAGGCATGGGCGATATCGAACGGGGTGGGGACAGCGCTTCGGTAAAATCAGTCGTCGAAGACCGGAGAAGAGATGCATTTGGCTCCATGCCGTCAGCGTGGGAGAGGTCAACGCGGCCAGGACGATTATCAGAGAGATGGAGACTCAGTTCGCCGATTTCGAGCTTGTCATCAGCACGACCACGGATACCGGTTTCGCACGTGCGACGGCTCTTTTCAGCAAGGATCATGAGGTCTTCTATTTCCCTTTCGATTTTTCGTGGGTGGTCCTTCGTGCCTTTGGGCGACTTCGGCCTGCGATCTGCTTGCTGATGGAGCTGGAGGTCTGGCCTAATTTCGTCGCCATTGCCCGGCGACTCAATGTTCCCGTTGTTGTGGTCAACGGCCGGATTAGTGACAAGAGCTTTCCCAAGTATACGAGAGCGAGAGCGCTTGTGAAGCACGTCTTTCGAAAAGTCACTCTGGTCCTCGCCCAAACCCAAGAGTACGCCCGGCGCTTCAAAGAGATTGGCGTCGGCGCCGAGAACGTCGTTGTCACCAGCTCGTTGAAATACGACACGGCTCAAATTGCGGACAAGGTAGAGGGTGCGGATGCTCTTGCGGCGCAGCTTCACGTGCGCGACGAGCGATTATGGGTAGCGGGGGGCACGGGACCCGGCGAGGAAGAAATACTGCTCGATGTATTTCAACGCATAATGCAGAAGGATGAATTCAGTGACCTGCGACTCGTGATTGTTCCCCGAAAACCTGAGAGGTTTGATGAGGTGGCTCAGTTGATAGAACAGTCCGGCTTTAACCTAATCCGCTATAGCGAAATAAAGAAAGGGCACGCGGATAAAACGGCAATCGACAATCGACAATCGAAAATTAACGTTGTTGTTCTCGGTGACACGATGGGCGACCTGCGGAAGTTCTACAGCCTCGCGACCCTCATTTTCGTGGGGCGGTCCCTCGTTCCCATGGGAGGCTCGGACATGATCGAGGCCGCAGCGCTCGGCAAGTGCACCCTCTTCGGCCCGCATACGTTTAATTTCTCACAAACGGTGGAGGCTCTCTTGGCCGGCGATGGCGCCATCGAGGTCAAGGATGGACAGGAATTGCTGCAAACCGTGCAGAAGTGCCTTCTCGACCAGGAATTTGCTGGCAGAATCGCTCGCAACGGACAAGAGGTCATCCGGAAGAATCAAGGCGCAACCACCCGGACCATCGAACAAATCGGAAAATTCCTGCATCTCACTAAAGCTTAACGTATCGTTTCGAGCCGTTGGGCCATCGTCTGGATGTGGGCCGGGGTCGTTCCGCAGCAACCGCCGATGATGGTCACGCCGGCGGCGAGGATCTTCTCGGTCGCGGCGGCGAAATCATTGGGTGAAACCTTGTAGACGGCGCGGTCTTCGCTCAGTTCCGGTTTACCGGCGTTCGGCTCGGCAAGAACCGCAAGGTCGTCCTTGAAACGCCTCGCCGTCGAGACGATCTCGTCCGCCAATTCCACGTATTCGTCGAGGGAGATGGTGCCGCAGTTGAATCCGATGGCGTCGACGTCCAGCGTGACTATCTTTGAAACCGCCGCGTTCACGTCCACGCCCATCATCGTCCTGAAGGCGTCGCCGGACCGGTCGAAAGACATGGATACGAGCACGGGCAGGTCCTCGGTGACGGATTTCACCGCTTCAACAGCGATGGCCGCTTCGTCCAAGGCCGTCATCGTCTCGATGATAATGCCGTCCACGCCGCCGGACAGAAGGGCTTCGGTCTGCCGCGAGAAGGCCTCTCTTAGCTCATCCGACTTCAGCATTCCCAGAGGTTCCAGGAAATCCCCGCTGGGGCCGACGTTTCCCAAGACGTACTTCTGCTCGCCCGCCGCCCGCCGGGCGATTTGAGCGCCGGCCTGGTTT
>JARRQQ010000453.1:0-4297 GCA_037381725.1 Sedimentisphaerales bacterium | reverse complement strand
ACCTTGACCTCTGAAGCGGTCCGACTCGGCAGGTATCGTCCGCTCGCGATCTCAAGGGCAACTCCCAGGTCAACAAGCTTCCCTTGCAACGTGAACAGCTCAATCTGTCTTGAATGGAATTCATTTAGCGTTCCGTAGTAACTGAGATAATCGGCCGTCCCGTTTTTCGCGGCTTGTTTATACGACTGCGCCAGTTTCCTTAGTACCGGCAAAGATCGCTCAACAGCATCTATTTGCCTCCGCGTCGATTCGACTTCGGCGAACATTTTTGCTATCTCGAACCGGGCATCAGACAGCCGTGCAATATACTCATCAAAAACCTGTTGGCGCGTCGCACGCTCTATGGCGATATTGCCCTGATTCCTGCTGAAGAAAGGTAACTCGATATTCACTCCGAAACCGGCCGTATCCACATTCTCAGTGTCGCGTCCAACGGATGGTCCTATGCTGATTCTCGGAAATTGCGATTTGACAGCCGCTCGGACCTTCGCCTCCTGACTCTGATAGCCGGCCCTCAGCGCGAGCAAGTCCAGCCGCCTGCTCTCCATTCCGTTGATGAGCTTCTGGGCGGATGGCAAGTCGTCAAAACCTGGTATCGCCAAACCTTTTTGCAGATTGACCGTTTGCTCGGGTGACAAACCCAGCGTCTGATTCAATGCCAGGCGCTCCGTTTCCCGAGTCTGCCGGGCGGCCAACATAGCAAGCTCACTCTTACGAACCGCTGAGTCCGCGTCGGATAGCTGGATGGACGTCTTCTCGCCCAGATTGAATCCCTTTTTGATCAGCTTATGAGATTCTCTCTGCCCGGCTAACGCGTCCTCGGCAATGGCAAGCTGTTTATCCGCGACCATGAGCCGGTACAGGTACAGCTTGGCGGCCTCCGCTACCTGCCATTCCTGCCAGGCGATCTCAAGGCTCACCGACTTGGCGTCGTGGCGTGCTGCATCCATTCTGGCTCCACGGCTGATGAGAGAGCGGACGGCCCAGTCGAGCCTGACACCAAAAGCGGTCACCGTCCCGGCGGTATCGCCGCCCGTCGGGAATTCCATATCGTAGGACAACCGGGGATTCGGCAGAAGCCCGGCCTGGAGCAATTGTCCCGAGGCAACCCGTTTCTTCTCACGAGCGGCTTTCAGTTTCGGATTGGCAATCACCGCTAAGATGGCCGCTTCATCAGGAGAAAGACCGTCTAGATAGTTGAAATCAATCGGCTCGATAACGGGATGATGGATTTCTTCGGCTTGAATCTTGATATCGGTATCATTGAGTGACACAGGTTTGGAGCCGCCCGCACTCGACGGTAAAGGCATCGAATGATAACTCGCACAGCCGGACAGAACCAAGCCGGCGAGCATTATATAGACTAAATGCTGGACCATAGAGATAGCTTGACTACCTTTGGCTCAACCGTCAATGAGCATTTTGCTCGGTATGGCCGGCGGCACCTTGCCACAGACCAAGTTCGGGTGCTATACTCTCCAAAATGAAGATAGGAGACGAACACATGAGGACACGCAACCAAATCAATAGACCGAATCTGTGCTGTGAATTCATCGTCTGGGCGGTATTGTGCCTGTGCGTGGTGAGCGCGGCAAGAGCTAACCAAATCGTGGTGCGGGCAGGCTCCATGAATCTGGTGCTGGAAAAAGGGCAGGAAGGCTTGCGGGTGCTTAGCCTGCTCGACAGCGTGACGGACCAGGAGCTTCTCTGTCCGAACGCCCCGCCGCTGTTTTCTGTCGAGCTGCGGAACGCGAAGACTGGCAAGCACGCAACTCTTGCGGCGGATTCCGGCTGGCGCCGGGTCGAAGTGTCAGACGAGGATGCTTCGGGACAGCGCGTTCTGAGCTTTCGAGAGCCGGCTGATGATGACATCCAGGGAATCAGTGTCGAAGCCAAGCTCTCGACCGATAGCGCCGACAGCGCTTTGACTTGGGACCTGCACGCTATGAATACGAGCGAAGAGTGGGCTCTCTGGCGGATTACGTTTCCGCAAGTCACGGTGAGGCGGCTGGGCGAAGGATCGAGTGTTTTCTATCCGCTCCTGTCGGGGATCGAACGGTCGGATTTCTGGGATAAGGCAGAGAGAAAAGGCGGGAGGTATCCGAGCGGTTGGACGTGCATGCAATACATGGCGGCCTACGATGCGGTTGGAAAAACAGGGCTCTATGTCGGGATGCACGATCCGTTCGGCTCCACCAAGGACATCTTTGCTCAGGGACTGCCCGATCAGCATGCAGTCGCTTTTCGATTCGAGCATCCCGTTCCCGACATGGGCAAACCAGGCGTTGACTTTGAGCTGCCTGGGGAGGCGAAGTGGCAATTACTGCGCGGCGACTGGTTCGATGCGGCTACCATTTACCGCAAGTGGGTCAGCCGGGAGGCTAAATGGTGGCCGGTGCTCGGACCGGACGGCCGGGCGGACACGCCCGAATGGATGCGAGGATTGCCCGCGTGGGTCATGACCAGCGGCGCTGCCTCCGATTGCGTCCCACGAGTGAAAAACTTTGCGCAAGAGCTTGGCGTTCCGGTTGGATTCCACTGGTACAACTGGCACCAGATCCCCTTCGACAACGATTACCCACACTATTTCCCGCCCAAGGATGGATTTGCCGACGGTGTGGCGCAGTTCAAACAGGCCGGCGTCTATCCGATGCCGTACATCAATGGACGCCTCTGGGACACACGGGACAAAGGAGCGGAAGATTGGCAATTCACCAAGACGGCTCGACCGGCGGCGACGAAGGACGAAAAGGGAAACTCGTACATCGAGACCTACAACAGCAAGGAAGCCGACGGCAATAGCGTCAGGCTGGCGGTTATGTGCCCATCGACGTCACTGTGGCAAAACCAGATACGAGATATTGTGCTTCGGCTCTTCGATGAATGCGGCGTCAAAGGGGTGTATATCGACCAGATCGCAGCGGCAGCGCCGCGTCTGTGCTTTGACGCATCCCATGCTCATCCTCTCGGTGGCGGCCACTGGTGGACAGAGGGCTACTGGAAGATGCTCGACTCAATTCGCGCCGCCAAACCCGCTGAATGCATGTTGACGACCGAGTGCAACGCCGAGCCATATATCAAGTGGTTGGATGGCTATCTCACGTGGCACTGGCAAGAGCAGAACATGGTTCCGGCCTTCTCGGCCGTTTACGGCGGCGGCGCGATACAGATGTTTGGGCGAGCCTACAGGGGCGGGCCGAGTCAGGATTTGGCCAATCGCATGAAGGCCGGGCAGCAACTGGTGTTTGGAGAGCAGATCGGCTGGTTTGGTCCTGAGATCATCAAGCGCCCCGATTGCGGGCAATTCTTGCGAGATTGCATCGCACTGCGCTGGCGGCTGAAAAAGTACTTCTATGCCGGCCGGATGGCTCGACCACCCAAGCTGATCGGAGATGTTCCGAAAGTCACCGCCGACTGGCAATGGCATGGGGAGTGGCCAATCACAACGAGCGCGATTATGGCCGGCGCGTGGCGGCTTCAAAACGAAAACAAGGTCGTATTGCTCTTTGCCAACGTCTCGGACAAGCCTGTTTCCGTACAAGTTCAATTCGACCGCAAAGAGTATGGACTTTTCGGCGGGACACTACGGGCCACCAAGGTCACATCAGCGGGATCACAAGACAACCTTGCTATTCAACCCATCGATAAGATCAAAGTTGACTTTGCTCCACGAAGTGTTTTCGCCTGGGAGATAGTGACAGCGCAGGGCAATTAGCCGTACGAGACTCGACAAAAGCCATATGAAGACAATCTTTGTTCAAAATGTGTTGTTCTTCGCTATCGTGTCAGCGGCGCCAGCCGATGGCTTACGCGTGACCCACTCCAAGGTCGTGGAAATCCCGGATGTCCCCCAGCCGGGCTATCTCGAGTCTTACATCGATCCTGTTTTTGGCGCGAAAGTCACCCGAATCACGGGAGAGCCGGGCACCCCTATCCCAAACATCAATGGTCTATGGAGCACAGTCGCTCGCCACCATTACTCGAAGGATGCGGCCTGGAATTGCAATCAGTCGCTCCTGCTCCTTGCTAAGCATCAAGGTCGTCCGGGCAAGATATTCCTGGATGGCACGAGCTACGTCCCGGTGTTTGGACGCAACGCGGGTCCCGGAACGGAAACCCGATGGCACCCCAAGAGGCCGGACATAATGGTCTACGTCAAAGACAATGTCATTGGTTACTGGGACGTGTGTAAAGACAAGACCGAGGTTGTTGCGACTTTCCCAGGCTATTCCAACTTTCGGATCGGCCCCCGGGAAGGCAATCTCTCCCTCAACGGAAAGTTCATCGTTGTCGACGG